>JAYVME010000194.1:0-4947 GCA_043759115.1 Betaproteobacteria bacterium
AAGGGGGCGTCGCTCGAGCGCTGCGACCTGGGAAACGGCCCGGGCAGGGTCGAAGGCGCGTTTGCGCATCTCCCGCGGTATTTCGCCGACACCGACAAAGTACAGGACCTCGAGTCGCGTCTCATGACGTGCATGGTCGATCTGCAGGGCTTCAAGCGCGAAGATATCGTCAAGAACCGCTTCGGCACGCCGGACCGGGATTCCGACATGGAAGCGCTGGTAAGCTACGTCGGCTCGAAATCGAACGGCATGAAAATGGACATGCCGCTCGCGCACGCGAAGGAGCGTGAGTTCTACAAGTCGGGGGAGTACCTCTTTTACCGCCGCAGCGGGCCGCTCGACTTCTCCTGCGCGACCTGCCACACCGAGGACGGCAAGCGCGTCCGGCTGCAGGACCTGCCCAATATGACCGATCCGAAGCAGATGCAGATGGTGGTCAGCACCGGGTGGCCCGCCTACCGCGGCACGCAGGCGAGTGTCAGGACCATGCAGCATCGCCTCTACGACTGCAACTGGCAGATGCGCCAGCCCGATCTCGGCTTTGCGTCCGACATGTCCGTCGCGCTGACGAGCTATCTCAATGGCCGCGCGAAGGGGGGCGTTGTCCAGCTTCCCGGCGTTCGCCGCTAACGGAGATGATATGAAAACCATCAAACTCGCATTGATCTTCGCTCCCGTAGTCATCGCGGTCGGCTGCGCGTCGTTTCCGGACGCGGACGAAACCCGGTCCAGCGCGGAGCAGATGGTGAAGGAAGCGTTCCCCGGAATGCCTGATACGCTGACCCGGCGCGCCGTGCAGGACCCGGCACAGCGGACCTGCAGCACCATCGGGGACGCGAAACTCTCCCCCGAACAGTCCGCGCAAGTCGTTCAGGCTTCGCAGGCGTCGTTCAAGTATCCCGCTTTCGGCAAGCTCGCGGGGGACTGGAAGGTCGGCGCGAAGCTCGCTTCCGACGGCGGGGGCATGCGCATCCGCGGCGGGAATGTCGAGAAAAGGAAAGAAAACGGCGCGTTGTGCGTCAACTGCCATGCGCTCGACCCGAAAGACGTGAACGTCGGCAATGTGGGGCCGAGCCTGACCGGCTACGGTGCGCAGCGCGGCAACTCCGAAGCTGTCGTCAAGTACACCTACGAGAAGATCTACAACGCGTGGGCCTACTTCCCGTGCTCGAACATGCCGCGCCTGGGGCACAACGGGTTTCTCACGCCCGAGCAGATCACGCATGTGGTCGCCTATCTCGTCGATCCGCAGTCGCCGGTCAACAAAAAATAGGGCAAGCCTGGAAGGCTTGAGCAATCAAGCCTTTTTTTGGCTTCCTCTCTAAACGGACATGCGACACACCGGCCGCTGGCTTCTCGTCGCCGCGCTGAGCGCGCCTCTCAGCGCTTCGCTTTGCGCTGCGCCGAATGACGTAATTCGAACCTATCCCGTAGAGAAAGTCGCCGCCGGCGTCTATGTCATGACCGGCCCGCTTGGCGAACCTTCGGTCGCCAATCAGGGTTTCATGAGCAACCCGGCGTGGGTCGTTACCCGCGATGGGGTGGTGGTGATCGACCCGGGTTCGAGTGTGCAGACTGGGCGCAGAGTCGTTAAGGAAATCAAAAAAACCAGCGGCAAACCCGTCACGCATGTTTTTATTTCGCACATTCACGGCGACCACTGGCTCGGCAACCAAGCGATCCTCGAAGCCTGGCCGCGGGCGAAGCTCATTGCGCATCCCGATATGATCGCCAAAGCCCACGCGGGCGAAGCGCAAAGCTGGGTCGCGCTCATGTCACGGCTCACGGAGGGCTACACCGACGGCACTCGTGCTCAAATTCCAACTGTCGCCGCTGCCGATGGTCAGCTGTTCAAGATAGGTGAGCGCCGCTTCAAAGTGCATTCGGTCAACGACGCGCACAGCAAAACAGATCTTATGCTCGAGGTCGATGGCGGCATTTTGTTCACGGGCGATATCGTTCTCAACCGTCGCATTGCGCGCATGGATGACGGGCTGTTTCAGGGCACCATTCGCGCGATCGATCGCGCGCTTTCGGCGCCTGCGAAAATCATTGTGCCGGGACACGGCAACACCGGCGGACGTGATTTGCTGACGGCCCAAAAAGAGTACTTCCAGACTTTGTTCGATGCGGTCAGGACTGAATACGATGCGGGTAAAACGGACTTCGAGATGAAGCCCGCGATTGTGGAAAAACTCGCAAAGTTCCAGCAGTGGCATGGCTTTGACGCGGCTGTTGGCAGGCATATCAGCCTCGCGGTACTCGAAATCGAGCGGCAGTGAATATCGTCTCCCCGATCCCGCCCGAAAAGCGTCCCTCCCACCGGATCACAGCACCGATCGCTTCATGTCGATGACGCGTCGCGAGTTCCTCGAAGTGCTGGCCGCCGGCCTGGCTGCCGGATTGCCGCTGGCTGCGACGCACGCCGCGACGGATGCGGAGAATCTTTACGTTTTGCCGCGCGCGCCGGGCAAAGTAACGCTCATGCATTTCACCGACTGCCATGCGCAACTGCTGCCCGTGTATTTCCGCGAGCCGGATGTAAACATCGGCGTGGGAAGCGCGCGCGGCGAGCCGCCTCATCTCGTCGGCGAAGCATTGCTCAAGCGTTTCGGCATCGCGCCGGGCACCCGCCTCGCTCACGCGTACACGCATCTCGATTTCGCCAAAGCCGCCCTCAGATACGGCAAGGTCGGCGGCTTCGCGCATCTCGCCACGCTCGTCAAGATGGTGCGCTCGCACCGGCCGGACGCGCTTCTGCTCGACGGCGGCGACAGCTGGCAGGGCTCGGCGACGGCGCTCTGGACGAAAGGCGCCGACATGATGGCCGCTTCCAGCTTGCTGGGTGTGGACATGATGACCGGCCACTGGGAATTCACCTACGGCGCGGGCCGCGTCCAGGAAGCGCTAGCGAAGGACTTCGCGGGCAAGGTCGAGTTCCTCGCACAGAACGTCCGCACCACGGATTTCGACGACGCCGTATTCAAGGCCTACACGATGCGCGAGGTGAACGGGGTGCCGGTGGCGATCATCGGCCAGGCTTTCCCCTATACGCCGATTGCGAACCCGCGCCATTTCGTGCCCGAATGGACTTTCGGGATCCAGGAAGAGCGGATGCAGAAAACGGTGGACGAGGCGCGCGGCAAAGGCGCGTGGGCGGTCGTCCTGCTCTCGCACAACGGAATGGACGTCGATCTGAAGCTCGCTTCGCGCGTGACGGGAATCGACGCGATCCTCGGCGGACATACGCACGACGCGGTGCCGCAGCCGGTGCTCGTGAAGAATGCCAGAGGCGCGACGCTGGTGACGAATGCCGGTTCCGGGGGCAAGTTTCTGGCTGTGCTCGATCTCGACGTCGGGCGCGGCGGCGTCAAGGGTTACGATTACCGCCTGCTGCCGGTGTTCTCGGATCTGCTGCCGGCCGATGCCGACATGGCCGCGCTCATACGCCGGTACCGCGCCCCGTACGAATCGAAGCTGGGGGAGAAGCTCGCGGTAACCGAAGGATTCCTGTATCGCCGCGGCAACTTCAACGGCACGCTCGACCAGGTGATCCTCGACGCCCTCATGGAAGCCAAAGACGCGGAGATCGCGTTCTCGCCCGGCTTTCGCTGGGGTACGAGCATACTCCCCGGCACGCCGATCACCGTCGAGGACGTGATGAACGCCACCGCGATCACCTATCCGTTCGTCACGGTCAGCGAGCTCACAGGCGAGAACATCAAGGTGCTGCTCGAAGATATCTGCGACAACCTGTTCAACCCAGACCCCTACTATCAGCAGGGCGGGGACATGGTGCGCATCGGCGGTATGCGCTACGCGTGCGATCCGGCAAAGTTGATCGGCCATCGCATCAGCAACATGACGCTGAACGGCAAACCGCTCGAAAGCGGCAAACGCTACAAGGTCGCGAGCTGGGCCCCGGTCGGCGAAGACGCATCAGGAGAGCCCGTGTGGGATGTGGTCACGAGCTATCTGCGCGGCAAAAAAGTGATCCGGCCCCCTCAGCTCAACCGCCCGCGGCTGATCGGTGTCGCCGGCAATCCCGGCATTGCGGCAAGCGGGCAGGTGTAAGGAAAGTTATTGCATATCCGCCGCGAGGAGCGGCTTAACGGACGCTTGGCGACTCACATGGATTTCGGCATACATCAGCAGGTCCTTCTGACGGTATTCTGCATTGCGCTCGTCCTGGGCGCGGTCGCTCACAAGACCAATTTCTGCACCATGGGCGCAGTCTCCGACTGGGTCAACATGGGCGACACCGGCCGTATGCGCGCATGGGTGCTCTCCATGGCGGTGGCGCTGACCGGCGTGGTGATACTCGAAGCGACGGGCACCATCAATCTTTCGGCCGAGACGTTCCCGCCCTACCGCACAGCGAACTTCGCGTGGCTGCGTTATCTCGTGGGCGGGATCCTGTTCGGTATCGGCATGACGCTCGGCAGCGGCTGCGGCAACAAGACGCTGGTGCGTATCGGTGGCGGCAACGTCAAGTCGCTCACCGTACTCGTCGCCGCCGCGGTGAGCGCGTACCTCATGCTGTGGACGCCGCTGTTCGAGACTGCGTTCGTCCCCTCGATCCGGGCGACCACGATCAATCTCTCCCAGTTCGGCATCCCGACCCAGGAGGCCGGCTCGATACTCGCCGGCATGTCCGGGCTCGAGCCGTCACGGACGCTCAACCTGACCGTGTCCGCACTCGCCGCGCTTGGCATGCTGTTTTGGGTTTTCAAGTCACGCGATTTCAGGGCGAGCCTCGACAACGTCCTCGGCGGGGCGACTGTCGGTCTCGCCGTCATCGCCGCCTGGTATCTCACCGGCGGACCGCTCGGGCAGGCGTGGAAGGAGTATGCGGAGATGGCAACCGAAGTTCCCAGTCGCGTGCAAACGCAATCGTTCACTTTTATTTCGCCGATGGGCGACACCCTGCGCTATCTGATGGAGCCC
>JAYVME010000195.1:0-23249 GCA_043759115.1 Betaproteobacteria bacterium
GTCCATACTGAATGGGCCAGCCAGGGAATCGGGCGCGGCCTCCTTAAAGACGCCCTGCTCCGCACGTTGCGGGTCGCCGCCAATGCAGGCATTCGGGCAATCCTGTGCCATGCGATCTCAAGTAAGGCCAAGCAGTTCTACCTGAATCACGGATTCGTGGAGTCGCCGATCGACGAACTCACCGTCATGCTCAACGTCGCGAAGCTTCCCGCCGAAATTTTGACTCTGCTTGATCGGTAGGGATCATTTTACCCATCGCAAGGATTTCGCTGAGCCCCGTCATCCTTATAGGGTACGCGCGGCCCGCCGCAAACCCTACCCGCGTTTCCTTCACCTCGGGCTTCGACAGCGCCTTGACGATCTCGGCATTGAGCTTGACGATGATTTCCTTCGGCACTTTGACCGGCGCGTGCAACCCATACCAGGTATCGAACTCGTAACCCGGCACCCCCGCTTCGTTGAGCGTCGGCAAATCGGGCAGGAAGGCCGCACGTTTATTTGTGCGTGCTAGTGCTAGTATATAGGATCGCGCTAAAATTCATATTCACTTCAGGAACTCCCATGAAAAATCACACGCGCTTCCGGCAGTTCATCGGCGACTTCACGCGCCTGATCGAGCGCTCGGGCAAAGACGAGCCGGCGCTGTTCGAGCATGGCGGCAAGCTGCTCGCCGCATTGGTCGACACCGACGACTGGCTGCCTGACACTTGCGCCGAACCGCACCCCGAGCATTACCAGCAGTATCTCCTGCATTGCGATCCGCTCGAGCGGTTTTCGGTGGTGAGCTTCGTGTGGGGGCCGGGCCAGCAAACGCCGGTGCACGACCATACGGTGTGGGGCATGATCGGCATGCTGCGCGGCGCCGAGATGTGCCACGAGTACGCAATGATTAATGGTGCGCTGAAGGCGGGCCCGTCGCACGAAATCCTGCCCGGCCAGATCGACCGCGTGTCGCCGCGCGTCGGCGACGTGCATAAAGTCGAGAATGCGCTCGCCGACCGGCCGTCGATCAGCATCCACATTTACGGCGCGAATATCGGCGCCGTCAGCCGCCATGTGTTCGATGCGGTTACCGGCGCGCCGAAACCATTCGTATCAGGTTATTCGGCGCCGTCGCTGCCAAACTTCTGGGACCGCTCGGCCGAAGTGCGCGCGACGCTCAACACGTAGTTTCGCCGCCGGTTATGGATAATGAATTGCTGCGCAGCCATGACGGGCACGTCACGCGGCTCACGCTCAACCGTCCGCAGAAAGCCAACGCGTTGTCGGCCTCACTCGTCGAGGCACTCATCAATGCGATTGAATACGCATGCACCGATGGCACGCGGCTCGTGATATTCGAGGGCAACGGCAACCATTTCTGCGCGGGCTTTGATTTCACCGGCTATCACGATGCGAGCGAAGGCGATCTCTTGTTGCGCTTCGTGCGCATCGAGCACCTGCTGCAACAGGTTTACCACGCGCCGTTCGCCACCCTGGTCCTCGCGCACGGGAAAATATTCGGCGCGGGCGCCGACCTCGTGTGCGCCTGCGGCACGCGCGTCGCGGAACCCGCCACGACGTTCCGCATGCCCGGGCTGCGCTTCGGCCTCGTGCTCGGCACGCGCCGGCTCGCGCAGCGCATCGGCGCGGATACCGCGCGCGACGTGCTCGCCACGAGCAGAACATTCGACGCCGACGAAGCGCTGAAACTCCGCTTCGTGACCGAAGTCGTCGCGCAAGCCGGCTGGCCCGCGCGGATCGACACGGCGCGCAAGGCGTCCGACGCGTTGACGCAACCGGCGCTGGCGCGACTCAACGCGCAAACCGTAATAAACACGCGCGCGGCGGACATGGCCGCGCTCGCGCAATCGGCGAGCGTGCCGGGTTTGAAAGAACGCATCCGCATTTTCAGAGACACGAAAGCATAAGGAAATTTCATGAGCAACAATTTGCCGCCACAAATGCAAGCCGTTGAAATGAGCGCCCCCGGCGGCCCCGAGGTATTGCGCGTCACGACGCGGCCGGTGCCGGCGCCCGGCGCGGGCGAAGTACTGATCAAGGTCGCCGCGGCGGGCGTCAACGGACCGGACCTGATGCAGCGCAAGGGACTTTATCCGCCCCCTGCGGGCGCATCCGATCTGCTCGGTCTTGAAGTATCCGGCGAAATCGTTGCGGTCGGCGGCGAGGTAAAACGCTGGAAGGCGGGCGACCAGGTTACCGCGCTCACCAACGGCGGCGGCTATGCCGAATATTGCGCGGTCGATGCGCAACACTGCCTGCCTTTGCCATCCGGCGTAGGGCTCATCGATGCCGCGGGCCTGCCCGAAACGTACTTCACGGTGTGGAGCAATGTGTTCATCGGCGCGCGCCTTGCGGCAGGCGAGACTTTTCTCGTGCATGGCGGCGCGGGCGGCATCGGCGCCACCTGCATCCAGCTCGGCAAAGCCTTCGGCGCCAAAGTCATCGCCACCGACAGCCCGGCAGAGCGCTGCAAATTCTGCAGTAATCTCGGCGCGGACCGCGTCGTCGATTACCGCGCGGAAGATTTCGTGGAGGTCGTGCGCAAGGCAGGCGGCGCCAACGTCATTCTGGATATCGTCGGCGGCCCGAACATCGAGCGCAATCTGAAGGCGGCGTCGCCCGACGCGCGCATTATTCAGCTCGCGTTCGCGCAGGGCTCCAAGGTCGAGATCAACCTGATGCCGGTGATGTTAAAGCGCCTGAGTTATACCGGCTCGACGTTGCGCACGCGGCCCGCGGCATTCAAGGCGCGGGTGGCGCGGGAACTCGAGGAAAAGGTGTGGCCGCTCATCGTCAGCGGGAAAATCAAGCCGGTCGTCAACGCGACCTTCGCGCTGGCCGAGGCGGGCAAAGCCCATGCGCTCATGGAATCGAGCGCGCACATCGGGAAAATCGTGTTGAAGGTGGCTTGAGGACTAAATCTTGAACCGCTAAGGATTCTAAAATCTAAAGCTTCGCCGCAAAGGATCTATAATAACAGCGGGTAATTAACAAAAAAGGGACTTTGCTGTTGCCTCGGTTAGCGTGCGTCACAAAATGAGGGGGGTATCCCCTCAAACTCCACGACTCCACGGTTGAATTCAATGCCCGCACAAACGATATATACCAAGACCACCAAAGGGGTGCTCGAGGTCAAGGCCAAGACCATCCGCCTGCCGCGGGAAGTCGGCCTCGTGTTTCTTGCCGTCGACGGCAAATCCACCCAGGCCGACTTGCCGAAAAAAGCCGGCCTCCCGGAGTCGGACATCGCGGCTGCCATTGAAAAACTCCTGGCGGACGGTTACATCAGGGTCTTCGCCGAACCCGCCCCCGCCGCCGCGGGCGCCGATGACATCGACCTCGACTTCACCTCGCCCGCCAAGGTCGCCCTGCTCAATACCGAGGCCGACCACCGGGCAAAGGCTGAAGCCGAAGCCAAGGCGCGTGCGGACGCCGCCGCCCGCGCCGCCGCCGAAGCCAAAGCGCGCCAGGAAGTCGAGGCGAAGGCGCGCGCCGCCGCCGAAGCCAATGCGCGGCAGGAAATGGCCGCCAAGTTAAAAGCCGAAGAACAGGCGCGTGCCGCTGCCCGCGCCACCGCCACCGCGCAAGTCGAAGTTAACGCCGCAACCGAGGGCAAGGCCAAGGCCGAGGCCGAGGCGCGCATGCGCGATGCAATGGCAGCCAAGGCCAAAGCCGATACCGAAGCGCAAGCGCGCGCCGCCGCGGCGGCGCGGGCCACGCTCGAAGCGCAGGCCAAGGCCAAAGCCGAAACCAGTGCGCGCATCGAAGCCGAGACGCGGGCCAAGGCCGAAACCGAAGCGCGCGCCCGCGCGCAGGCCGAAGCGCGCGCGCGGGTCGCCCTCGAAGCGAAAATGCGCGCGATGGAGCAGGCGTTAAAGCAGGCCGAAGAGCGTGCCAGGACCGAAAGCGAAGCGCGCGCGCGCGCGGAAGCCGACGCGCATGCACGCACCAAAGCCGAATCGATTGCGCGCGCCGAAGCCGAGGCGCGCGCCAAGGCCGCCGAAGACGCCATCGCGCAGGCGCAAGCTATGGCAGCGGCGGCGGCGGCGGCCAAAACCGAAGCTGAAACGCGCGTGCAAGCGGAAATCGCGGCGCGCGCGTCCGCCGAAACCCGCACTGCCGGGCAGTTCGAAGAAAAAATAAAGGCCGACGCCGACGCCGCTGTGCGTGCGGCCGAAGCCGCGCGCGAAGAAGCGATCGCCAGGGCCGAGCAGGCGGCGCGCGCGTTTGCCGACGCCGAAGTCAGGATGAAAGCGGAAGCCGAAGCGCGCGCCACGGCTGAAGTCAAGGCACGGAGCGAAGCCGAGCGCCGCACGCAGGATGATGCCGATAAACTGCAGCGCGAGACCGAACTGCAAATCGCGCGTGAAGAAGCCGAAGCGAAGACGCGCGCTGAATTCAGGGTGCTCGAAGAAAACATCCGCCAGTCGCGTGAAGAGGCGCAAACGCGCGAGGAAACGGAACGCAAAGCGCGCCAGGAAGCCGAAGCGCGCATTGCCGCCGAGCGCAAAGCGCGCGAGGAAGCCGAGGCCAGGGTGGCAACGGAAATTGCCGCGCGTGAAGTGCAGGCCCGCAAAGCGCGCGAGGAGTTCGATGCCGAGCGCAAGGCGCGCACCGAAGCCGAAGCGCAGGTCGCGGTCGAACGTGAGTCGCGCGACGCGGCGGTGAGCACGGCGCGCGAAGAGGCGGAACGCCGCGCGCGCGCGGAAGTCGAGACACGCATCGAGGCCGAGCGAAAAACGCGCGACGAAGCCGAGGCGAAAAACGCTTTAGTGCGCGATGAAGCCGAGCGCAAGGCGCAGGCCGAGCTCGAAGCGCGCATCGACGCCGAGCGCACCGCGCGTGAAGACGCCGAGCGCAAGGCGCAAGCGGCGATACAAATCAGCGCGACCGCCGAAAAACTGATCCGCGAGGCGGCCAGCAAGGAAACCGCGGTGGCGGAGAAGTCGCGCGACGAGGCGCAAAAAATGCGCGATGAGGCGCAGCGCATGCTCGATACGGCGCGCCTGCAGCATGAGCAGGCGGTCGCCAAGGCGCAGGCCGAGATGACGGCGCGCGTGCGCGCCGAGCAAAAAGCGATTACCGAGAAGCGCGCGCGCGCCGCCGCCGAGGATCGCGCCAAGCAGGAGGCGGTCGCACGCGTCATGCAGGAACACCAGATGCGGCAGAATGCCGAGAAAGAAATCCAGGCCAAGGTCGAGGCCGAGTTGAGGTCGCGCGCGCTAGCCGAATTCGACTCCGACGTGCAGTCGCGCGTCGATGCGCAAACCCGCGCCGACGCGGTCGCGGCGCACCGCACGCTCGAACAGGAGCGCGCGACCGCCAAGGGAATCCGGGTTGCCGCACCGAGAAAGCCGGTCAAATGGGGACGCATGATCGTCACCTGCCTGATCCTGGCGGTAATGATCGGTCTGGGTTTGCTGCAGATCGTGCCCTTGTCGGGTTACGTGCCGGGCGCGGAGAAAGTTTTGTCCGAGCGGCTGCAGGAGCCGGTCAATATCGGCGCCCTGCGCTTCACGCTGTTTCCGTCGCCGCAACTTAAAATCGAGCGCATTGCAATTGGCGCGGGACAGGACGTGCGCATCGATATGGCGGTCATTGCGCTGTCTTCGCTGGCGATACTCGATGAGCGCAAGGACCTCGACGAGGTCGAGTTGTCCGGCCTCGTTGCCGATCAGGAGGCGATTCACCGCATGCTCGGCTGGGCGCAACCGCCGACCGCCAACACGCGCCTGCAATTGAAGCGCATCAAGATCAACGGCATCAAACTCGCTCTGAGCGGTATCGATCTGCCCAGTTTCGACGCCGTCATCGCGCTCGGCAAAGACGGCGGATGGCAAAAAGCGTCGCTACGCAACGCCAAGGCCAGTCTCCAACTGCTGCCGCTCAAGGAACCGGGCATGCTGCGCGCGAATTTCGCCGGCCACGGCTGGACCTCGCCGGTCGGGCCCGCGGTCGAGTTCTCCGACCTGTCCGCCACCGCCACCATCAGCAGCGAGCAGATGGCCATCTCCGGCATCGACAGCCGGGTGTTCGGCGGCGCGCTCAAAGGTGCGGCGACCATCAAGTGGCAAGACGGCCTCTCGGCGGAGGGCGACCTAAGCCTCAAAGGCGCGGAGATCGGGCTGGCACTGGCGGGATACACGCGCGATTTCGTGGCGAGCGGCACTCTCGACACGACCCTGAAATTCACGTCGCAGGCACAAACAGTGGGCGAACTTTTTGCGGCGCCGCGCGTGAGTGCGACATTCACGCTGCAGAAAGGCACGCTCAACAACGTCGACCTCGTGCGCGCGATCCAGTCCACCAGCCGCGGCGGACTGCGCGGCGGCAAGACACCCTACACCGAAATCTCCGGCGAAGCCCAATCCGCCGGCAACCGTATCGCCTACCGCAATCTGAAGCTCGCCGCCGGCCCGCTCAACGCCACCGGCGCGCTGGACGTATCGCCGACCGCCGAACTCGCCGGCCGCATCAACGTGCAACTCGGCACGCAATCCCTATCGATCGCCCGCGGCGTGCTGAACGTCAGCGGCGGCATGAAGGATCCATTGCTGGCGCAGTAAAAACTCCGGGCCGGTCAACCCCGTCCCGCCGTCCCGGCATTTCGCACAACGCCAACACAAGGCCCGTCCCGCAATGAGTGTCATCAATCCGTGGTACCAGCTCGGCTACATTATTCCCCACCTCTACACGGACATAGATGCGTACCAGTTCTATAGGATCGCGCCCGAGGGCATGGTGCTGATCACCACGGGCCTTAATCTGACCGAATACAGCCTGGCAGCCGTCGAGCGGGAACTGCCCACCCTGTGGGAGCGCTTCGACCTCCTGGCGAAGAAAAAAGCGGATCGCATCTCGTTGAGCGGCGTGCCGGTTGCGGCGGCTCTCGGACGCAGGAAAATGCTGGAGATTCTCGCCGAGGCCGAAGTCCGCACCGGGCTGCCGTGCGACACGGATCTGGAAGCACACATCGCGACCCTGCAACATCTGGGCGCGACGAAGATTGCAATGGCCACGCGCTGGCCCGAGCCGGTGAATGCGGCGCTGACGCGCTACCTCGCGGAAGCGGGCATCGAAGTCGTCGCCTGCCGCTCGCGCGCGCGCACGCTCGCCGAGAACAAACAGACCATCGCCTCCGAGGACCACGTGCTTGCGCTCGATCTGGGCCGCAAGGTGCTGAGCGAAACGCCAGATGCGCAGGCGCTCTTGATGCCGGGAGGTCTATGGTTCGCGATTTACGCGGTGCCCGAACTGGAAGCCGAATTCAAGCGGCCCGTATTGCTCAACATCACGTCCACGACGTGGGCGGCGCTCCACGCCGCGGGCCCGCGCATGCTGCATCGTCCCGACCCGCGCTGGGGCAAAGTCATGGCAAGCGTCTGATAGTTTTTGCGCTGCGGCGCGCTGCGCCGGCCTGATTTTTCATAGCCGGCAGAATATTCATGCGATCCCGACCTGACAAGATGCGCCGCTGCCTGCTCTACGCGGGAATCGCCGCCGTACTGGGTGCCGCGGGCGTGTGGCGTGTCGGCACCGGCGATGCGGGCAGCGGTATCTGGATCAATCCTGAGATGCAAAGCCTGCTGCATCCGTTCCAGTACGCGCGGCGGGTTGCGCGGACTTTCCCGCGGCATTTCGAATGGATCGCCTCCATCCACCCGTACCGCCGCGATGGCGTGAGCGCACTCGAGGCCGCGCGCGGCAACGGGGCGCGCGGTCAATACGGACCGGCAGGGCCTGGGCAATCCGCAGCAGTTGCGGCGCGTGTCTTTAAAACGAAGCCGCTTTTCGCACGTTAGACGAATTGCACGCAGTGGATTTTAGTATCCCGGATGCGCTAAGATGCGGGCAAAATAACGGATAGTGCCTTTAGCCTGCGGCGTGCGGGATGTTCCGGCGGCGGGCCGGCGGGGAGAACGATCTGGATTACGAGTTCATAGGCAAGGGACAGGTCACGGCGCCCGGCTTCGAAGCCGAGGAACTGAAGGGCTTCTCCCGCACCGTCGCCGAAATCGAGTGGCTGCTCGTCATCCTGGTCATGCTCTTCCAGGTGGTCCAGGGACACAGTGACGAAACGGCCGCGCCGATCTATTTCGGCCTCATCCTGTACTCGGCGTTCGTCCTCGGCTTTCGCTACTTCAATGTTTACCGCAACGAATCGCGCTGGAAGCTCGCGATCGAAACCTGGGTGATGATCATTTTCATTACCTGGATTCTCTACCACACGGGCCGCCTCGATAGCCCGCTCGTCAATCTTTACCTGCTGACGATCATCACCTCCGCGCTGACCCTCGGCAAACTGATCACGCTGCTTGAAGTGGCGTTGATTGCCGCGTGCTACATTTTCCTCGGCTACTCGTCGACCGATGACTCGATGTTCTGGATCAACCACGCAGGCGACTTCATGTCCCAGTTCGCGCCGATGCTGTTGGTGGCCTACATCACGACCATGCTGTCGGCGGATATCCGCACCGCGCTCTCGCGCATCAAGATCATCTCCGAAACCGACGAGCTGACCGGGATCTACAACGTGCGCGCATTCACCGCACTCGCCGGCCGCGCGCACAAGCAGTCGATACGCTACGGCCACACTTACAGCATCGTGATGGTGGACTCCGACAACCTGAAGGCGGTCAACGATACTTACGGCCACGAAGCGGGCAATCGCCTGCTCAAACTGACCGTGACCTGCATCCAGCAGGGACTGCGCGAAACCGACGTGTTCGCGCGCTATGGCGGCGACGAATTCGTGCTGTTGCTGCCGCAAACCAAGGCCGACGGCGCATTCGAAGTCGCCGAGCGCATCCGCAAGACCATCGCCAGCATGCCGCTCGACACCCAGGGCAAGCAGGTGCCGACCACGGTCAGTATCGGCATCGCGTCGTTTCCCGCGCATGGCGAAGACCTCGCCATCATCATGAACCGCGCCGATCAGGCGATGTACCACAGCAAGCAGCGCGGCCGCAACCGCTGTTCCGTCAGCGGCGACGCTTCGTAACGCGAACGGTCGCCGGTCGGAAATACGCGGTATTGTCGTAGTAGTGCGCGTGTTCGTTATCCGGGGACCAGCCCGGAATACCCAGCAGCGGAACCGGCGCCAGTTCACGCGTTTCTATCCAGCGCGCCGGATCGTTGATGCGCGCCGCCAGCCGCGCATCGAGTTCATCCGTCTGATACGCAAACGGCAACCCGAAAAATTCCGCCGGAACTTCACAAACAATACCGCGGCCGGTAACGCCCGCGAATGGTTGCAGCATCTTTGCGTACAGTCCGTGACCGAACAGATAAAAGCGCATTCGTTCGCTCACGTCGCCACGACGGCGCCAGAACAAATCCTTCCACGCGTGAGTTGCCAGCAAACCGCTCAGCGTAGCGTCCGTAGTCACGACAATCACGCCGCCCTCGTCGAAGAGCGTCAGCGCATCCTGCACCGGACCGCGGTTGCGCGCGCCATCCGCTTGCTGGCGCAAGAGCGCGTGGTAATGCCGCGCGTTCAATGCCGCCTTGGCGCGCGGAAACGTCAACCATACGAGCGCGTTAAACACGTCATGCCAGTCGCACGGGCGCAGCTGCACCTCCCCGCGCAGGTAAATACGCGGCTCGTATTTATCCGCGAGCGCCGTCGCGCGCGTTGCCGGCGCGACAAAACGCAGCGGCATGCCGGACGCATTCAGAATGGGCGCGCTGCGGGCGGCGAGCATGCGATTGAAGTCATCGCAACCGGGCCACGCCGCGCCGCTCAACGCACGCGCCGCCGCGACGAGCGGCGCGAATGCCGGCGACCGGGCAGTGATTTCCGGATCCCAACGCTCAGACATAAATCGGGGATACAAGTGAGATGAGTGGATGGTAATATTACAACCAAAAATTAATTCGGGCTTTCCCTTTCCTTTACTTTGCGTACCCCTCAAGGGGGAATTGAAATGAATCCTTCGCGACCTTTGCGGTGAAGCTTTTTTAGAGATGTCAGAAAAAATAGATTGTGCGGTCATAGGCGCCGGCGTAGTCGGCCTGGCGATCGCGCGGGAACTGGCACTTGCCGGGCGCGAAGTGATCATACTCGAGGCCGAATCCGCATTTGGCACGCATACCAGCGCGCGCAATTCCGAAGTCATCCACGCCGGCATTTACTATCCGACCGGTTCGCTGAAAGCGCGGTTGTGCGTTGCCGGCAGAAAGGCGCTCTACCAGTATTGCGGCGAGCGCGGCGTCAACCACCGGCGCATCGGCAAAGTCATCGTCGCCACCGACGAGACCCAGCTGGAGGGACTCAGGAAATACCGGCAGCAGGGCGAGATCAACGGCGTCGACGATTTGCGCATGCTGTCGCGCGATGAGCTCGCGGAACTCGAACCGGCCGTCGTCAGCGTCGCCGGCTTCCTGTCACCAAGCACCGGCATCGTCGACAGCCACGGCCTGATGCTCGCCTATCTCGGCGACGCGGAAAACCACGGCGCTTCGATGGCCTTGAACAGCCCCATCACCGGCGGTGCGATCACGGGCGAGGGCATCGTGCTCGACGTCGGCGGCGTGGAGCCGATGCAAATTCTGTGCAAAACGGTCGTCAACGCCGCGGGACACGGCGCGCCGCTGGTGTCGCGCGCAATCAAAGGCATCCCGCCGCCAACCATCCCGCAGAATTTTTTTTCCATCGGTCATTACTACACACTCACCGGCAAAACACCCTTCAACCACCTCGTCTATCCGGTCGCGCGCCAGGACTGGCTCGGCGTGCATGTCACCATCGATCTCGGGGGCCGCTGCAAGTTCGGGCCGGACTTCTCATGGCGGGACAGTCTCGATTACCGCTTCGACGAGAGCCGCGAAGCGCGCTTCTACGAAGCCATCCGACGCTACTACCCGGGGCTCAAGGATGGCGCACTGCAGCCCGGCTACACCGGCATGCGTCCGCGCATCACCGGACAGGGCAAGGAAGCGGTCGATTTTGTTATCCAGGACCGCACCGTGCACGGCGTCAAAGGCATGGTAAATCTCTATGGCATGGAGTCGCCGGGACTTACGTCATCGCTCGCGATCGGCGCGTACGTGGGCGAGCTGCTTACGAAGGATGAAGGATGAAGGTGAACGCCCTAATGCCGCGCACTATTCCTTTTTTTCCGCTGAGCGATCGAGAAACGCACCGACCGCCGCGATCCACTCGTCGCGCGTGAACAGGAAACCGTCGTTGTGCCCGCCGCTCAGCACCAGCAGCTGCTTGGGTTCGCGCGCGGCGGCAAACAACGCCTCGCCGTGCACGAACGGAATGATGTCGTCGCTGCGGCTGTGCGCGATCAACACCGGCGCGTCGATCCGCCGGATACGGGAGAGATTGGCGTATTCGATGCGCGAGAGCAGTCGCACCGGCAACCACGGATAGATACGCGCGCCGAGATCGGGCACCGAGGTAAAGGTCGACGCCAGCACCAGCGCGCGCGGCGGATATTTGACCGCCAGCCATGTGGCTATTCCGCCGCCCAGCGACTCGCCGACCAGCACGATGTCCTGCGGTTTCAATTTGCGCGCCTCGGTCAGATGCTGCCATGCCGCTTCGGCATCTCGATAAGTGCCTTCTTCACTTGGACTTCCACCGCTTTTTCCGTAGCCGCGATAATCGAAGAGCAGCACGGAGTAACCCAGGCGGCTGAACATCGTCAGATAGCCGATGCGATGCGAGATGTTGCCCGCGTTGCCATGCAGCAGCAGCACCGTACCGCGCGCATTTTGCGCCGGCACCCACCAGCCATGCAGCTTCACGCCGTCGGCGGTATGCAAGCTGACGTCTTCATAGTCAAGCCCGGCGGCGCGTGGCGTCGTCGCCAGCTCGCGCTCGACCTGCGGAAAATAAACCAGCCGCGGCTGGAACAGAAACACCAGCAGCAGGATCACCCCATAGGCGATCGCCACCGATAGCAACAAGCTCATGATCACGCGCATCGCTTTTCTACGATTATCTGATCAATAATCCAGCTCAAGCGGCGGCTCGTCCATGGCGGAGCATTGTTCGCGCAGCGCGAGTATCTGGTCCTGCCAGTAACGCTGTGTGTTGAACCACGGAAAACTCGCGGGGAACGCCGGATCGGCCCACCGGCTGGCGAGCCATCCCGCGTAATGAATCATGCGCAGCGTGCGCAAGGCCTCGATCAGATTCACCTCGGCCGGATTGAAATCACAAAACTCGCGATAGCCGTCGATGACCTGCGAAAGCTGCACGCTCATTGCCGCGGGATCGCCCGACAACAACATCCACAAATCCTGCACCGCCGGCCCGCTGCGGCAATCGTCGAGATCAACAAAGTGCGGTCCCGGCGCATTGTCCTCCTGAGTCCACAGAATATTGCCCGCATGGCAATCGCCGTGCAGCCGAATATTGCGCACCGTGCCCGCGCGCTCGAAACATTGCGCGACACGCTCCAGCGCGTCGCGCGCGATGGCCTGATAGGCGACCTTGAGATCCGCCGGCACGAAGTCGCGCGCGACGACGAACCGCGCCGGCGCTTCGCCGAAACTCGCGATGTCGATGCGCGGCCGGTGCTTGAACGGTCGCAACGCGCCGACCGCATGGATGCGCCCGAGAAAGCGCCCCAGCCAGCGCAGCGTGTCGGGGCTGTCGAGTTCCGGCGCGCGTCCGGCCTGTTTCGGAAACAACGCGAAGCGATAGCCGCCGTGATCAAACAGTGTCACCCCCTGCGCGTCGGCGAGCGGCGCCACCACCGGGATTTCGCGTTCCGCGAGTTCACGCGCGAAGCTGTGCTCTTCGCGTATGGCGTCGCTGCTCCAGCGTTGCGGGCGGTAGAACTTGGCGACCAATACCACCCCGTCGTCGCACCACACCTGATAGACGCGGTTTTCGAAACTGTTCAGCGGATACTGGCGGCCGTCGCAGCGATGGCCGCAGCTCTCGACTGCATCGAGGATCAGGTCGGGCGTGAGTTTCTGATAAGGCAGGTCGGACATGGTCGGCGAACATACCACATCCGCCCGCGCACGCGCCTGGTTCCTCTTATAGTTCGGCGTGCAGGCGCAGGCCGAAGAAATTCGCGGGTCCGCGATCGGCGTTATAACCGGGATTGCGTATGTATTGATAATCGAAGGTAAACCACAAATTGCGGCCCGCCTTGAGACTGTAGTAAGTTTCGAGTATCTGCTCGCTGCGGTAATTCAGACGCCCATCGCCGAGGAAGAAGCCCAGTCCGCCGCGCGCGAGATAATCGCGATGCGAGGACGAGAGGCCGTTCGCCGCCATCGCGATTCCCACCTCGTCCGCGCCGCGTTGCCAGCGCGCGCCCTTGATGACGATGCCGCCGCTTAACGAACGGTCGATCTCGGTGAACGCAAACGTCTCGGTCTTGCCATCGTGTCCGCTAGCGCGCGCAAACAGGCCGACGTCCTTGCTAAGGTCGTGTTCGATATTGATGCCCGCGCCGATCTTGGCCTGCGCGGTGCGTACCAAGGTAAGGTCCGCTACGCCACCCGCGACCGCCGCCAGTGCGCTCGCGTCGCGGAAGCTGCCCATCACGGCCTGATTGCGAAACGCCAGCAGGCGCACGCGCCCGTTTTGCCCGCCGAGCCGGTAGCCGTGTTCGACCTCGACGGCATCGCCATAGCTCGACATGATGCGCGAGTTGAGCGGCAGCCCGTTCGAGTCTTTCGGTTGCATGAAACGGCCCGCGCGTAGCGCCCACTCCGGCCTAATGAATTCGAGTGCGGCGCCCCAAGTATAGCCGCGCGCATCCGCCGGATAGTCCCATGCGCCATGGGTCATTAACGACCAATTGAGGAACGCGCGGCGCGGTTCATGGCTGTACTGGTTATCGTCGAATATATCGAGCGCGGACACATTGCCGAGCGTCAGTACAACGCGATTAGAGTCCACTCTGCCCGCGAGTTGATTCTGGCCGGATTCGACAGCCTCCGTTCCGCCGCCCAAGCCCCAAGTCTGACGCAGAAACGCGCGTGCCCGGTAAAACGTCGGATTCGGGCCTGAGGTACGCGCAATTTCGCCGTTGTTAAACCCGCCTAGGCCCTTTAACTCGGAAAATGGCACACCGAGCGCCATTTCGGGATTGAAATACAACTCTCCGCCCGCCCACGGCCGCAATCCGGCAAATAACGTCGCCGTCACGGTGCGGCTGTTCTCCCGATTGGTGAGCAGGCTGTTCGCCCCCGTATACGGCGCGGAAAAACCGGGCTTGTGCTGAACGACGCCGGTCGTCTGAAATTTGATCTGCGATGATTCGAACTCATCGTCAGCCGCCCGTACTGAAGCCGCCACGCCCAACAGCAAGGTCAGCGCAAGCAGTAGCCCGTGGCGGATTTTGTGGAAGATAGGCATGCGGGTCAGGTCGGGATGCCATGACGGCACGAGATTTTACCCCGAGACCTTCGGCGGAAAGTTAAAATTCGGTTACAAGATGACCCACCCGGTTGAACCGCATTACACTACCTTATGCTTACCGCTTATACCCTCGTCAATGGCACGCTCAGCAAGACCGCCGTCAACCAGTATGCGGACCTCAAACCGGAAATGGTGTGGCTCGACCTCATCAATCCCACCGAGCAGGATCGCCAGTGGATCAAACAGGCGTATAACCAGCAACTGCAATTCATCGAGGAACTCGGCGAAATCGAGGCAAGCGAACGCTTCTACCGCGACACCGATGGACTGCATCTGCATTTGTATTTTCTGCTGAGCGTCGCCGACATCTCGCGCAACGTCAACGTCGGCTTCACCATCAACAACGGGCGCCTGTATACGCTGCGCAGCGACGAGTTGCCCGAATTTCGCGTTTTTTCAGCGGCGGCGGGCAAGAATCCCGAATTGTGCGCCGGACCGGTGGCGATTCTGCTCGGTATCACCTGGACGCGCATCGGCGCGATGGCCGATCTTTACGAGCGCCTGCAGGCCGAACTCGAGCCAATCAGCCAGACGGTGTTCCGCGCCAGAACGCGCACCATGCCGCGCGTGCTCGAATCGCTGGCGCGCACCGAAGACGTGAACGGCAAGGTGCGGCTCGGATTGCTCGAGAACAAGCGCGCTTTGTCCAACCTGTTGCGCAGCACCGAGGCCGCCACGCATACCCAGACCATCAACGAAATACTCCTCGACATCGAGTCGCTGATGACTTTTTCGACGTTCCTCGCCGAGCGCGCCAAATTTCTGATGGACGCCGTGATCGGCATGATCAATATCGGATTCAACAAACGGCTCAATATCTTCACCGTGCTGTCCGTGATATTGATGCCGCCGATGCTGATCGCGAGTATCTACGGCATGAATTTCCGCCACATGCCGGAGCTCGAGTGGTACTACGGTTACCCACTCGCCATGCTGCTGATGGTGGCGGTGGCGGCCGGGCCGATACTGTATCTCAAGCGCAAGCACTGGCTGTAAAACACTGCCGCGTCAATGGCGCGTCGGGCCCGCCTCGAGCTGGTCTGCATTGCGCACGCTCACGAACCACGCGAGCCCCTGCGCATCGAGCGCTGGCAGCACCTTCCCCGCGCAACGCACATCGCTGACACGGCATGCGACGAGCAGTTCGATGATCGAATCCATGATGCGCCCCATGTCGTCGAGCGGATGCAGCGGCCAGCGGAAGCCCTCGAGCACCGTATCGTCGAACTGCGAACTCAGACTCACGCGGATATCCGCGTCGTCGTGAGCGCTGATCACCGCGACCGGATCGCCGGTCGCGCCACGAAATCGCCGCACCGCGTTGCTCACGAACAGGTTGAACGCGGCATCGAGCTGCGCGAAACGTCCAGCATGACCGGCCCTCATGAGATCGAGCGGCGGCCGCGCGAGCGGCAGCACTTCAACACCTGATTGACCGAGCTGCGCCGCCAGCGCGCGCGTGAGCGGCATGCCCCACGCGTCTATATTCGAGGCGGTCTCGACAAACGACGGTTCCGCTGCGGGCGCGATGCCGGCGCCGACCAGAAAACGTAAATGAACCTGCTCGCCTGGCTCTGCAATGGCGATTGCCGCCGGCGCCAGCTCGCGCCGGCCGCCGCCGATATCGCGCGTCCATGCGTAGATCTCGCCGGGTTTAATGCCTTCAATGGTTTCCAGCGGGCACAACGCGTTGCCAAGCCCGAAGTTGCGCGTGGGCCCAAGCGCGCCGTGTTGCTCGAACAATGCGGTGACCGCAGCGATGTCGGGAACGACACCCGGCAGATTGGCCGGACCGCGGCTGCCGGTAATGATCACCAGCGGCAGCGCGAACACGCGCGCCACGATGGCTGCGTCGCCCTTCTCGCCACCGGCATGATGCGCAACATCGCATACCGCCTGCCATAATCGTGTGTAGTCCGCATGCGATGGGGCGGCGCGCAGCGCGGCCGCAATCTCGGCGTCGCTACCGCGGCTCAGCAAAGTCTGCAGCCGGTGACACAAGGCCGCGGCATCGGCAAGCGGCCAGGGATCGCCCGCCGCGACACCAGCCGCATAGCGGCGCGGATCGGGAATCTGCGCCGTCATTCAATCCACGCGCGCGCCCGATTCCTTCACGACCTTGGCCCATTTCGCGAGGTCCCGCCTGATCAGGGCCGCGAATTCCTCAGGCGTGCCGCCCGCGGGTTCCGCTCCCTGCGCATTGAGCAGTTCCTTGAGCGCGGCGGTCTTCAACGCCTCATTCAGCGCCGCATTGACGCGCGAGATAACCGCCTTCGGCGTGCCCCTGGGCGCGACTATGCCGAACCAGTTCGTCACTTCGTACCCCGGCACCGTCTCGCCTATCGTGGGCAAATCCGGCATCGCGGCGGAACGTTTCGCGCCGGTCACCGCGAGTCCGCGCAGCTTGCCGGCCTTGACCTGCGGAATCAGCGGCACTGCGCTCGCAACGGTGGCGCTCAGCTGCCCGCCGATCAGCTCGGCGAACATCGGGCCGGTGCCCTTGTACGGAATATGCGTGAGATCGACGCCCGCCATCGACTTGAACAATTCCATCGCGAGATGGCTCGATGACCCGCTGCCCCCCGACCCATAGTTGATCTGGCCCGGCTTTGCCTTGGCCAGCGCGATGAACTCCCTGACCGATTTCGCCGCCAAATTCACGTTGGTCGCCAATAACAACGGCGCCGCGACAAACTGCACCACGGCGTCGAAATCCCTGATCGGATCGTAGTCGACTTTTTTGTAGAGGAACGGGCTAATGACGTACGGTATCGACGTGAAGAGCAATGTGTAACCGTCGGCCACCGCGTGCGCGGCGATTTCGGTCGCGATCACGCCGCCGGCGCCGCCGCGATTGTCGACGACCACCTGTTCACGCAAGGCAACCGCCAGCGGCTGCGCCGCCATGCGGCACAGGATATCGCCCGCCCCGCCCGGCGGAAACCCGACCACCAGCCGCACCGGTTTATCCGGGTACTTTTGCGCGAAAACACTGCTGCTCAGCGACAGCCCGATCGCGGCAAACGTGCAAAGGATGAAGGATGAAGGATGAAGGATGAATAAAACCAAGGACCGATTAACCCTCATACCTAAAGCTCCCGTTGCCGTTGAATTTCCTTTCATCCTTCATCCTTCCGCCTTCATCCTTGGTTCCTATTCCGGCTTGGCGCCCGACACGGTGACCGCCTTGCCCCACTTCGCGACTTCCGACTTGAAAAATGCCGTAAATTGCTCCGGCGTGTCGCCTACGAAATCCGCGCCTTCCGCCGCAATGCGATCCGTCACTTCGGGCAGCTTGATGATGCGCACCACTTCCGCGTGCAGCTTGGTCACGATTTCGCGCGACGTGCCGGTCGGCACCGCGACACCGAACCACGAACCGGTTTCGAAGCCTTTCAATCCCTGCTCGTCGATCGTCGCGATCTCGGGCAGCACCGACACCCGCTTCAGGCTGGTCACGCCGAGAGCGCGCACGCGTCCGCTTTTGACATGCGGCAACACCGACACGAACGCGCCAAAATAAACCTCGATATGACCGGCGACGACGTCCACCAGCGCGGGCGACGCGCCTTTGTACGGCACGTGGATCATCTTGATGCCAGCCATCGTTTTAAACAATTCACCGGCCAGGTGATGCGGACTGCCGATGCCGGTCGAGCCATGGCGCAACTGGTTCGGGTGCGCTCGCGCGAGCGCAATCAGTTCCTTGGTGTTTTTCGCCGGCACGGAAGGATGCACGACAACAATGCCCGGCACCTTCGCAATGTTCGTCACTAAAATAAAATCCTTGAACGGATCGTAGGCGAGTTTCGGGTATAGCGAGACGTTGATGGCGTTGGCGACCGTCGGCATGAACAGCGTGTATCCGTCGGGCGGTGCCTTGGACGCGATCTCGGAGGCTATATTGGTGCCCGCACCGGCGCGGTTCTCCACTATCACCGACTGACCCCACGCTTCGGTGATGCGCGCGCCCACCGCGCGCGCCAGGATATCGGCCGCCCCGCCCGGCGTGTAGCCAACGATGAAACGGATAGGCTTGGTCGGATAACTTTGCGCGAATGTGCCGCTACTAATCAACAAAGAAATCGAAATAAGCGCAGAAAGGATGAAGGATGAAGGATGAAGGATAAAAAAAAGCGCGTTCCGTTTATTTGCCATGTGTATTGTCCTTACCGTTGGATTTTCCTTCATCCTTCATCCTTCCGCCTTCATCCTTTTTCATACACTCGTCGATACCGCGAGCCACGCTTAAGCCGATTTGCCTGCGGACAACATCGTCCCGCATCCTGACTTCCTCTTCACGATTAACGATGACGCCAGCCTCGAACAACAACGGGGGCATCGCCGCACGCCGCAAAACCGCCAGATGATCGAAATAATGCACGCCGTTGGCCTTGTCGGCAAACGGCCGGTTTTCGCCCACGACCGGATTGGCATGATACAGCGACGGCGTGAACCCCGCTTTCACGAGTGCCGCGGCGTTCACGACCAGCACCAGCGGCGCGGTCGCCACCAGCACGACCGGCACGATGAAACGAATCGGCCGCGTGATCTCGGTTTGCGCAAACACAGCGCTGCAATGCGCTGCTGCGACAAATACCAGAGCGGCGATGAACAGACGCCTCATGTTTCTCTCAATCCCTCAATACCAAAACGGAACCGCCGATGAACGCCGATTGACGCCGATGAAAGTCAAAAGCAACAAACGGGAACAGTGCAAATCCCACGCGTATAGACCGCGATTCTTTATCGGCGTTCATCGGCGTCTATCGGCGGTTGCTTCTTGCACTAGTCACCAGCCGAGCACGTACGCCGGCCGGCGCGGATCGGCGCCGCCATGCATGACGCCGGTCTTGTAATCGACGACAATGGTGCACGGCGCGCCGGCCAGCCAGGTGTAATCGTCCCACCAGTGGACTTTATGCCCGAGCCGCGAGAGTTCTTCACCCGCCGTCTTCGCGATGCGGCCTTCCAGATACAGCCGGCCCGGGAAGTAATCATGCGGCTCGAACGAGCCCGGGAAACTGTAGTTCGCAAAGCGCGGCGCTTCGATCGCCGCCTGCGCATCCATGCCAAACACGTTGACGTTGAGGAACACCTGCAACATCGATTGCGGCTGCACATCACCGCCCGGCGTGCCGAACGGCATCAGCACTTTACCGTTCTTGAAAGCAAGTGCCGGGCTCGGCGTGAGGCGCGGACGTTTGCCCGGCGCAACCGAACACGGATGCGTCGGGTCCGACCACGACTGAGTGCCGCGCCCCGAGCACAGGATGCCGATGCCCGGAATGAGCGGCGAATTGTTCGAGCCGTCGGATGGGGTCGCCGAAAACGCGTTGCCGTGGCGGTCTATGCAGCACGTGTACGTCGTGTCGCCCGGGCCCGGCGCTTCGTCCGCTTGCGCCGGCGTCATCCAGCGCGGCGGCAGGTCGGTGAGCGTGGCCGGATCGCCCGCCGGCGGCATGCCGGGCCACGCGCGGTCCGGGTCGATCATGCCGCGCCGGTGCGCCGCATACTGGTCCGACATGAGGCCCTGCATCGGCACCTTGATGAAATCAGGGTCGCCGAAATGCTGATGGCGGTCGGCGAACGCGAGCTTCAGCGCCTCGGTGACGACGTGGATGTACTCGGGCGAGTTGTGCCCGAGCGCCGCAAGGTTGTCGCCCTTTAAAATGTTGAGCGCCATCGGCAGCACCGGCCCCTGCGACCACGGGCCGCAAGCGTGCACTTCGATGCCGTGAAATTTCGCTTTAACCGTCGGCTCGAACTTGATGCTGAAATCGGCAAAGTCCTCCATGCGCATCAAGCCGCCCGCCTGCTTGTGATGCTTGACGATGGCGGCGGCGATATCGCCCTTGTAGAACGCATCGCGCGCCGCGCGCAGCGCGAGCCGGCGCCCTTTGCGCCGGTTGGCTTTTTCCACGTCCGCCAGATATTGCAGCGTACGACCGAGATCGGCCTGCACGAAGAGTTCGCCGGGCAGCGGCGACTTGCCTTTGGGCAGGAACACTTTCTTGCTCGCTGGCCAGCGTTCGTACGAAGACTGATGGTCATGAATGAATTCCGACATCAGCGGATACATCGGAAACCCTTCACTCGCAAAACGGATTGCCGCCGATGCTACTTCGCCGAACGTCAGCGTGCCGAAGCGTTCGAGCGCCGTTATCCACGAATCTGGCGCGGCGGGCACCACGCTGCGCAACACGCTCGCCGGGATCTTGCCGCCATGAAATTTCTGGAAGTAATCGGGCGTGATCATTTTCGGCCACACGCCAAGACCGTCGATGCAGTGAATTTCTTTTTTCTTCGCCAGATAAACGATCAAGGGCGCTACGCCGCCGAAATTGACTTTATCCGTCTGCAGCACGCCCATCGCAATCCCGGCGGCCACACCCGCATCAACGGCATTGCCGCCGGCTTCGAGTATGGCAAAACCCGCGTGCGCCGCGAGATAGTGCCCCGCCGCAATGACGTGGCGGGTACCCATGATGGTTGGACGGTTGGCCATACAGTATCTCCTCGTCAGGCCCTGCTACATGTTCATTTTCGCTGAAACCGCTACCGGCTAGCCGATATGGGTTTCTATCGCGCGCACCCAGCTCGCGCCGAGCACCTGCTGCATCGCCTGCTCGCTGTAACCGCGATCACACAGGCCCTGCGTCAGATTGCGCAGTTTGCGTATATCCTCGACCCCGCGCGGATACTCCTGGGTGAGGAAATCATCAACGCTGCCGAAAATATCCGGCCGCAGCGTGCGGTTGCGCCGCGATTGTGGCAGCACAAAACCGGCCTTCTTGAAGCCCTCCACATAATCGAGGCCGAGTCCGACGTGTTCCGCGCCCATGGTTTTGACGAAGTGGTCGAGATGATCGAGCATGTGCGCAAGGGTCGGATCGGGGTGATAGACCGAACGCGGCAACCCGCAGAGTCCGATCACGCCACCTTTCGCAGCGACGATTTTAAGCACCTCGTCCTTCTTGTTGCGATCGTTGGCGACCACCGCATAGGCATTCGCATGCGTGACGCACGGACGGCGCGCGAGTTCCGCCGCCTCGAGCGAAGTCTGATGGCCGGAGTGCGACACGTCGAGCATCATCGGCAGCTCGTTCACCGCGGCGATCAATTCCCGCCCGAGAAAACTGACACCGGCATTGCGCAGCTCGCCGCAGCCGTCGCCCGCCAGGTTCGCGAACGTATAGCACAGGCCAAGGATGCGAAAGCCCAGCCGGTGCATGATGCCGACGCGCTTCAGATCGTTGCCGATCATGTCCACGGCCTGCGTGATCAGCATCATCGCAACTTTGCCCTGCGCCTTGGCGGTCTTGAAATCGGCGGCGCGCGTCGCGAGCATCAGGTGCGGGCTTTGTTCGATTTTTTCGAGCGCGGTCTCGGTGCGCTGCAGCGTGGCGTCCCACGTCGCGTCCGACACCACGCTCAGGAACGCGCCGCTGACGCCGCCTTCGAGCAGGCTCGTGGTGTACGGTTCGTCCAGCGTATAGAAAGGTGTCAGCCCGTCGACCACCAGCGCCTGCTGGTGAAATGCCAATGCTTTGGGCGAACCATGGGAGTGGGTTTCCGGCATTGCTAATCTCTCCTCGTGTGATTCTCTTATTCCGTCGTCCCCGCGCGTGAGAGCCTGCCCCGGCAGGTTATAGGCCGGGGCGGGGACCCCGAAATCATTTTAATTGACTAGCCCTGGATCCCCGCCTTCGCGAGGATGACGAGCTGTTACTGCGGCTCGATGCGCGCCGCCTTGGCGAGCTTGCCCCACTTGTCGAACTCGCTGGCCATATAGGCGCCGAGTTGTGCCGAGTTAAGCGGCAGCAGTTCGAAGCCCAATGGCGCGAGCCGGGCTCGAAAATCGGGCACCGCGGTCACCGCCAGCACTTCCTTGCTTAGCGCATCGACAATTTCGCGCGGCACGCCGCGCGGACCGACCACGCCCTGCCACGAGCGGATTTCGACAAAATCACCGAGCGACTCCTTCACCGTCGGCACATTGGGCAGTTCTGGCGAGCGCTTGTCGGTCGTCATCGCCAATGCGCGAACCTTACCGGAGGCGATATGCGTCGCCGCGGTCGCGAAGTCCGAGCAGATCGACGTAATCTGTCCGGCGATGAGTTCGGTGACCGCCTGCGGGCTGCTCTTGTACGATACCTGCGCGAGATCGATGCCCGTTTTGAGCTTGAGCGTTTCCATGCAGATCGTTGCAGTACCGCTCGGCGTTCCGTACGTCAACTGTCCGGGCCGCGCTTTCGCGAACGCGATCAGTTCGCGCACGCTCTTCACCGGCAGCGACGGATGGACCACAATCACGAACGGCACCCCGCCGACGCCCGCGATCGGCGTGAAATCCTTGATCCCATCATAAGTCACGCCTTTCATCATCAAGGCCGCTTGCGAGTGCGAACTCGTGGTTGCCATCATCAGCGTGTAGCCGTCGGGTGCTGCTTTCGCCACGTAGTCAGCAGCGATCGCGCCGTTCGCGCCCGGCCGATCTTCGACCACGAACGTCGCTTTCATGCGCTCGGACAGGCCTTGCGCCAGCAGGCGCGCGACGATATCGGTAGCACTCCCCGCCGCAAACGGCACCACCAGGCGCACCGGCTTTTGCGGATACCCCTGCGCCACCGCGCAAGCGGCGCACAGCAACCAGATCAACGCTATTAACAAACGGCACATCGTGCTATCTCCCAATCAAGATTTGTCCAGAACCAGCCTAAAAAACACCACATCGACAAGCAACCGCCGATAAACGCCGATGAACGCAGATGAATTCGAAAGACCTGACGTTGGTGCAGAAGGGTGGCTCTGGATTTATATCGGCGTGAATCGGCGTTCATCGGCG
>JAYVME010000196.1:0-11087 GCA_043759115.1 Betaproteobacteria bacterium
CACTGAGTGACTCACCCCCTCCCGCTGTCCCGCGCGTTTGCACTCGTTCGTTCATCTGATTGGCGGCATATCGTGATTGATGTAACGTAGGCGGGATGGAGCTTCCCTTTATAGACGCGTTACGCGTAGACCAATTGATTCTCCCTATGGCAAGCGTTACAGTGTCGAAGGCACCATTGAGACCCCGGACAACCGGGAGCCCAGTCCGCGAGTACGGACAGTCTGGATTCTGGAAGCCGGAACGGAAGCGCCGCGATTGATTACCGCGCATCCCGCGTAGGAGCGAACATGATTGAAGAGCATTCGTCCGTCGTATTGACCGAACCGTTGCCAGCGGCAGGCCTCGAAGCCGGTGATGTGGGTGTCGTCGTCCATGTGCATCGTAACGGACAGGCTTTTGAAGTTGAATTCATGACCCTCGACGGCAACACGTTGTCGGTCGAAACTCTGACGGCGACGCAAATTCGCGCCGCTCGCAGCCGCGATATCCCGCACGTCCGGGAGCGCACTGTCGCGGTATAGCGTCACGTTTCCGAATCTTCAATCCTGCCCACGTGGCCTCGGGCCATTTACCCTCTTACGCCAGCTGGTCGATTCGGTATCGCAGATTGTCCGGCGCGGTAAACACGAAAGCCCGGCCTGCCCGGGCCTTTTCCAAAAGCCCGAGTTTTGCCAAGCTGAGCAAATCGGAGCGCGCAGTTTGGTAAACCACAACGTGACTGCGTTGATGACCTTCGACCCGATAGCGTTCACCCGGCTGCGTGAGGGCATGTGTTAACAGCGCGATCTGGCGATGGTTGAGCTTGTCGCGCAGCTTGGGCGAAGACGCGAGCAGGCGTCCGGTTGCGCGCTGTTCCTTGATGGTTCTTTCCAGGTACTCATGCAGCGCGTCGATGGCTTTTCGAATGACTTCAAGCTGATGAATGAGAAAATAGGTTGTGTCGTTATCATCGGTTTCGGTATGCAGGTACGCTTTAACGTACTGAGCCGGTGCTTTACGCAGAATATGCGAGATGGACAGGAATTCCATGAGCCAATAGCCTTGTCGCGCCATTGACCAATAAAACAACGCGCGGGCCGTTCGTCCATTGCCGTCGACGAAAGGATGGTCATAACCGATCATGAAATGTATCAGTATTGCGCGGATCACCGGGTGTACGAACGGCTCGTCTTTCTCATTGCCATTTGCAAACTGGCAAAGCCTTGCTAAACGGGCAGGCAGTTCCTTCGCCAGCGGCGGTTGGTGAAGAACCGTGCCATCTCGATGGTCTTCGACCCGCACGTCGTCAGCGTCACGCAATCTTCCGGCATCGGCAGGATCGTCCATCGTGTCCGCGGTTAACAAACGGTGCAATTCAAGAATGCGCTTCGGCGTCAATGGTTGGGTTTTGATCCGCTGAATGGTATCCATTGCCCGGTAGTTGTTGAAGATCATCCGCTCGCTGCGATCTTGCGGCTTGCGCCCTTCGCGTAACATTGCTTCAGCAACCCTGCGGGTGGTAGAGGCGCCTTCCAGTTGGCTCGACGTGATTGCCTCTTCAATAAGAGAATGGCGCAGATATCTGTCACGGTGCTCGGGTGTGGTTACGTCCACCGTCGCACTGATCTCCCCCGCCGCATCTCTGTCGATATGGTGAAGATCGATCAGCACCGGCTCGGGCATGCCGAATACGAAAGGTTGGTCCGCCTTGTCCCGGAGCAGCGGGAGAGATCTATACAGGGTTTGGCGGGCCAGCTTGACGGAAAGCCACCATAATTCCTGGCTAAAGTCGGTTGGCGGAGAGCGGTGACGCAACTCATCCCAGTGCAGATATCGTCCTCCCGTCAGGGGCGAGCGCGCCTCGCTGATAAGCTTGATCACAGTCTCAGGCTTGATATTCGCGAGTACGGCTGCCGGTTTCGGCGGGCGTAAGGGGATTTGCATGGCTAATTACTATTTTAGTAGTTGATTAGTAGCTGGTTAGTAGTCTAACACACCCAACTACTAAATAAAGTGTAAATTAGTATTTAATTAGTAGGCCTCCCTTCGCGCCCTCTGGGCTTTTCGTGCCGGGCACAAAGCAAGACCTGGCGCCGTCGTCCCGCAATGGTTTGGATTCCAGGGAACTACGATAAACCCGCTTTGGGGCTCGCCGTAACATTTGATCAAATTGCTGGCGAACTTCACGGCAAGACGCGGGGTTTATCACCGGGCAGTGCTATCTGGTGAATGGGGGGATGGATATCCATTCAAGTGCTCAGTTTAGTCCGAGATCACTAATCCATCTTGTATTCTGCTCGTAAATCAATGGCACCGCGCCCTCTTAGGGTTAGCAAGAAAAGCCCCACTTCCAATTTCGCTACCGCATCCTTCCACGACACCGCGGTAAGCGGTAACCCGCGGCGGCTGTACTCATTCGACTGATCCGTTGAATTTCCAAGATGAATTCGCATGCAAGGAGACAACAATGAATGGCATCCGGTGGTTGGCTCTGCTCATCGGCGCGCTGGCCGCAGCGACGGCAGGCGCGCAGCAGTACCCGGCAAGAATCATTCTGGATTCGCAGGAGCCGTGACCGGCCGTCGGGATACCGGGGCCGGGCCCCGCTATTTGGCTAGACTCTGATTCCCAGCAGCTTTGCCGCGTTGCCGCCGAGGATCGCGGCCTTCTGCTTGTCCGAGAGGCTCTTCGTCGCCATGACGTGATCGACCGGATGCTGGTTCCACGGAATCGGGTGATCGGTGCCGATGACGACCTGGGATGCGCCGACCTCTGCCACGAGGTGGCGCAGCGCCTCTGGCGTGAAAATGAGCGAGTCGAAAAAAATCTGGTTCATGTACTCGGTCGGTTTTTTCTTGAGCTTGATGTCCGGATTGCAGCCTCCCGGGAAGATAAAACAGCCGTAGTCCATACGCGGTGCGTACGAGCCGAGGAAGCCGCCGCCGTGCGCGGCGCAGACCTTCAGGCGCGGAAATTTGTCGAACGTGCCTTCGAAGATCAGGTGCGCAAGCGCGATCGTGGTGTCAAGCGGATTGCCGATCACATTGGAGAGCCACCCGTTGCCCTTGAAGCGCTTGTTGAGCTCCGGCGTGCTTTGCGGGTGGATGAAGAGCGTCACGTCGAGCTCCTGCGCTTTTGCCCACACCGGATGAAATTTCGGATCGGCGAATTCCGCGCCCGCCACGCTGCCGCCGATCGCCGCGCCCTTCAACCCGTATTTGCGCACTGCTTCGTCCAACTGCCGCACGGCGAGATCCGGAAACTGCAGGGCGAGCGACGCGAAGGCGGCGAGCCGGCGCGGCTCTTTCGCGCACAGTTCGGCGAGCTTTTCGTTCTGCACCTTGATGATTTGCGTGACGAGGTCGCGCTCCTTGCCATACCACCACGGATTGATGCTAAGCACTTCCATGTCGATGCCCTGCGCGTCCATGCCGGCGACCCGTTCGTCGAGCACGACGTCGAACTCTTTCGAGCCTTTGGTCGGCGGGTAGATGGACTTCGCCTCGTCGGCGGGCAGCAGCGCCAGCGCCTCGGCAATCAGGCAATGCGCATGCACGTCGATGGTCTTGATGCGTTTGCCCTTGATCATCACGGGCAGCCGGCCGGCGCCGGATTTCGCCTTCTTGCGGGCCGGCGCGCGCGCCGGCGCGGCGTCGAGCGGACCGCAGCCGGTGAATATCACACTCGCTGCCGCTGCGTTCTGGATGAAGTGCCCGCCTGTGATCATTGATTTCTCCTGGGGTGAAATTCGGTTTCGCGGCCTGCCGGCGGCCGTCGGTGCATGGCGATGCGAAAAGCATTATTACATACAGGAGCGAGGAGAGCGGAGCAGGGAGGCGCGGATAGAAATAAAAAGCACCGCGCTGCGCATTGAATAAATCGCGTATCGCGCCGGATATTCAGTCGAACTTGATGCCGGCGTCCTTCACGAGCTTGGCCATGCGCACTGCATCCTCGTCGATCAGCTGCGCGAACGCTTCCGGCGTGCCGCCTTCGGGTTCGACGCCGTTCTTCAGCAGCGTATCGGCGACCTCGGGCAGTGCCAGCACCTGATTGGTCTGCCGGTTCAGATAAACGACGATCGCGCGCGGCGTGCGCGCGGGCACGAGCATTCCGTACCATGCCTCGACCTGGTAGCCGCGCAGCGTCTCGCCGACGGTCGGAATTTCGGGCACGGCGCGCGCGCGTTTGGCGCCCGACACGGCAATACCCTTGAGCCGCCCCGACTTCACGTGCGGGAGCGCGGCGGCGAGCGGCTGGAACGCCATCCCGATTTCGCCCTGCATGACGGCGATCGCGTTCGCGGCGGCGCCCTTATAGGGCACGTGTACGAGCGGAACGCCCGCCATCACCTTGAATAATTCGCCCGCGAGATGATTGCTGCTGCCGGCGCCGGAAGACCCGAAGAGCAGTCCTTCGGGCTTGCTCTTCGCGTACGCGATCAACTCCTTCACCGTGTTGACCGGCAGCGACGGATACACCACGAGCAGAGTCGGGCCGTTGCCCAGATGAATGACCGGAACAAAGGCTTTGAGCGGATCGAACGGCGGCTTGTTCTTGAAGAGCGGGCTTAACGTGATGACGGGCTGACCGAGATAGAGCGTGTAGCCGTCGGGTGTTGCGTTGGCGGCGATTTCCATGCCGACCTGACCGCCCGCGCCGGGGCGCCCGTCGATGACGACGCGCTGATTGAGGCGTTCGCCCAACTTCACGCCGACGACCCGCGCGATCGTATCGCTGACGCCGCCGGGTAAAAATCCGATGACAAAACGCAACGGCCGCTCCGGGTAATCGCCGATGCCCGCCGTTTTGCCGGATTGGCCGGCGGCATCGACGGCGAGCAGTGCTGTCAGTGCTGCCGTGAACCAGATTCCGCCTGATCGTTTCATGCGAGCGCTTCCGCCGGCGACGGTATGCCATTGGGTGTGAGTGCCGCGATGCCCGGCGGCACCGGTCGCAGTTCGTGGTGCATGCGGCCCGCGTCGTCCCACAACACGATATTGCCGAGATAGCATTTGTCGATCTCCGGATAGTCGAGACGGAAGTGGCCGCCGCGGCTTTCCTTGCGGTTGAGCGCTGCCGTGCCGAGCATTTGCGCCACTTGTATCAGGTTGCGTGTTTCGAGGTTCAACCGGATCGCGCCGCAGCGCTCGCGCAACGTGTCGCCGTCCACGCCGACGTCGTCGAACATCTTCGCGAGCTCGTCGAGCTTGGCGAGACCCTCTGTTAACCGCTCGCCATGGCGCACCTGGCCGACCGACGACACCACGAGCCGCTGGACTTCCTTACGCCATTCGGCGGACGACAGGCCCGCGGTGCCGCGCGCGAGTTGCGCTTGCAGTTCGCGTACCGCCGCGCCCCAGTTGCCCGCATCGCCCTTCGGCATCGGCCGCGCGGCGGCTTCGCCCGCAGCCGCTAGCCCGGCGCGGTAACCGAATACATAAGTGTCCGACAGCGCGGCACCACCAAGACGGTTTGCGCCGTGCACGCCGCCCGCGGCCTCGCCGCCGGCGTAGAGTCCGGGCTGCGTCGTGCGTCCCCACTCGTCGATGCGCAGGCCGCCCAGGTAGGTGTGCGGACCGCTGGCGACTTCCATGTAGTCCTTGCGCGGATCAACGCCGGCGTTCACGAAGCTCTTGATCACATCCGCCATCGCCGTGACGTTGATCTCATCGAACACGTGGCGCACGTCGAGGCGGATCGCGTGGTTGTCCGTGCCGCGGCCTTCGTAGATTTCCATGCCGACGCCGCGGTTGATCAGCGCACGCGGCGCGCGCTCCATGTTCTCGGCATCGTAGCGGCGCATAAACCGCTCGTTGTCCTTGTTCAGGAGATAGCCGCCGTGATTGAGAAAGCCGCTCGAGTGGCACGGGTAGCCCATGAGTTTCGCGGGCGCCGCGGTCAACAACTGATAATCGATGAATTCCATGTCGATGAGTTCCGCGCCGGCGCGCAGCCCCATCGCGTAGCCGTCGCCGCTGATGGTTGGCGGCGAGTCGTTCACCTCGTGCAATTGCGGCGCGCCGCCGGTCGCCATGATGGTCGAGCGCGCGTGTATCACCATCGGCACGCCGTCGCGGTAGCGGAATCCCCACGCGCCGGCCACTACGCCGTTCTCGCGCAGGAGGTCCACCAGCATGACGTGGTCGAGCGGCTCGATGCCGAGCGACTTCGTTTTCTTCGACAGCGCCTGCATGAGCGGCTTGCCCATCAGCTTGCTGCAATGAACGAGGCGCCGATAACGGTGCGGGCGCGAGCTTTCACGCTGATCGAGCCGGCCGTCCGGCTGCTTCGCGAGGCCCAGGCCCCAGGCGTCTAGTTCGATTGTTCGCGGAATCGATTCCTCGCACATCAGCCGCGCTAAGAGGGGATTGGCCAGCCCGAAGCTCGCGGTGATCGCGTCTTCGCAAAAAAACCGCGGATTGTCCTCCGCGTCCACATGCGCAATCGCTATCGCGTAGCCGCCGCGCGCCATCGAGGAGCTGCCCGAGGCGTAGGTGCCCTTGGTGACGACCAGTGGTTTGACCCCGGCGCGCAGCGCGCCGATCGCGGCGATCATGCCGGCCGCGCCGCCGCCGATGATCAGCACGTCCGTTTCTATCCGTTCAGTTGCGCCCAGCGTCCCGCCAGAGGTCATTGCATTTCCCGCGCATTGCCGTGATTGGTATTCATGATAACCCAGGATTCCGGATTGCACTTTGCCGCGCCGGCGTCCCGCCGCGCGCCGCGTGGTCGTGCGGCAAGCATGACATTTCGACCGCGGTTGTTTTCTCGTCAACCCGCTACAATTCGAACCGCGATATGGTGTATCTTGATACGTGTCTGGAAAGCCGGGGCGAGTTCATTGTGCCCCCGGCTCCTGGCACAAGCAACAGTTGAACAGTCGGGAATCGGAAAGCAGAACTAAAAAAACAGAGAGGACGCAATGAAAAAGTTCATCCCAGTGGGCGTGACGATATTGGCGGCGATGTTCGCAGCCGGCGCCGCGGCACAGCAATATCCGGTGCGGCCGATCCGCATCATTGTCGGTTTCGCGCCCGGCGGTCCGACCGACGTCATTGCGCGCATCATGGCGCAGAAGCTGACGGAGTCGCTCGGCCAGCAGGTGGTCGTCGACAACCGGGCGGGGGCCGGTGGCAATATCGGCATCGGGATGGTGGCGAATGCGACACCGGATGGCTACACGATACTCGTCGTGAGCTCGGCGCTGGTGCTGAACCCCGGGCTCTACGCCAAAATTCCGTACGATGCTGAAAAGAGCTTCAGCCCGGTCTCCAACATGGCGGCCTCGCCCAACGTCTTCATCGCGCATCCGTCGGTGGCGGCGAAATCGATGCAGGAGCTAATCAAGCTTGCGCAGGTCACGCCAAAAAAATACAGCTTCGCCACCCCGGGCATCGGCACCACGCCGGATCTCTCGGCGGTCATCTTCAAACTGAACACCAAAGCGGACATTGCATCCGTTCCCTACAGCGGCGCCGGCCCGGCGGTCGCCGCGGTGATCGCCAACCAGGTGCCGCTCGGCTGCGTGGCGATGCCGCCGGCGACGCCGCACATCCAGAGCGGGCGCCTGCGCGCGCTGGCGGTCACGACGGCCAAGCGTTCGCCGGTGCTGCCCGACGTGCCGACGATGGCGGAATCCGGACTGCCGGGTCAGGAATCCGATACGCTGCAGGGGATGCTGGTGCCCGCCGGCACACCGGCCGCGGTAGTGCGGCGCCTGCATGCTGACGTCGTCAAGATCCTGGCGCAGCCGGAAACCCGCGACCGCATCAGCGCGCTGGGCTTCGACATCATCGCCAGCAGTCCGCGGGAATTCGCCGCGCAGATCAAGGTCGAGGTGGCAAAGTGGGCCAAGGTTGTGAAGGAAGCGGGCATCAAGGTGGAGTGAGCATTGCAGGATTGAGGACTGAGGATTGAGGATTCAGCACTCGACCAAACAACGACCAGTGAAATCTCGCGTCTCGATGCACGCGCTCGCCGCGGTTGCGCTTGCGGCAAGCGTAACCGTAGTTGATGCCGCGGACCCGGCGTCCGCCTATCCGGTCAAACCCATACGCCTGATCGCAGCGCAGCCGGCGGGCGGCAACACGGACGTTGTTGCACGCCTCTACTCGCAGCGGTTGAGCGAGCGCTTCGGTCGCCAGATCGTGGTGGATAACCGCGGCGGCGCCGGCGGCCGCACGCGAGCAGTGAACAGGGTTCCCGCTTGCGGGATGTGAACGTCCGCGAGTCGGGTGACGCGCCGTCGAAATTCGTGCGTGCGCGGCGCACGTCTCCGGGGTCGCATCCCCTGAAGGGGCACCCCTGCTCCGCCCTTCGACGGCGTATCGCCACCGAACTGGTCGCGCGCGCCGAACCCGATGGCTATACGCTGCTTGCCGTCGGCAGCAGCTTCGGTGCAAATCCGGGCCTGGTCAGCAAGCTGCCCTACGACACGCGCCGCGACTTTACGCCGCTGTCGTTCCTCGCGGTCGGGCCCAATGTCCTGGTGGTCGGCATTGCGTATCCCGCGCGCAGCGTGAAGGAAATCATCGCGGCGGCACGCGCGCAGCCCGGTAAACTCAACTACGCTTCGTCGGGTGTCGCAACCGCAACGCATCTTGCCGGCGAGCTTTTCAAGTACCTCGCGAGCGTAGAGTTGCAGCACGTCGCCTACAAGGGCGCGCCCGCCGCCATGGTTGCGGTGGCCAGCGGCGAATCCGATTTGAGCTTTGCCGGCATGTCGGGTGCGCTGCCGCTGATCCGCGCCGGCAAGCTGCGCGCGCTGGCGGTGACGACCCTCAAGCGGTGGCCGAATCTGCCCGCTATCGCGACGATTGCGGAATCGGGCGTGCCGGGCTACGAAGCGCCGAACTGGTACGGCTTATTCGGCCCGGCGAAAATGTCTGCTGCGATCGTCGCGCGTTTGCAGCGAGAAATCGGCGAGATCGCGAAGTTCGGGCTCGTGCGCGAGCGGCTCGTCGCCGATGGACTGGAGCCGTCGGACGCGACGCCGAAAGAATTCGACGAGCATGTCGTGCGCGAAATCGCGAAGTGGATCAAGCTCGCGAAAGAGGCGAAGATCAGCAGCAATTGAATTAGCGAGAATGCGAGAGGTGAGAGGCGAGAGGCGAGAGGCGAGAGGGGGAAATCCGCCTACCGCCTCTCCCGCCTATTCATCTATCGAGATTTAAGCGGGCAGCGGCGTGCTCCGCACGTAACGTCGTAACACGAGACGCAGCCGGTCGCCCATGTGCGGCTGGAGTTTTTGCGTCCACGGCGTGGATGACGCTTCTTTCCACGCCGCCGACTCGCAGACCGCGGGCGAAGTCAAGTGGTAGGTGGTGACGTACTGGTGGCCGGCGCCGGGGGCTTTGAAGCGCCGCGCGCAGAGCACGCCGGGCAACGCCGCGCGGCGCGGCAGATGCTCGGTGTCGTACCAGTCGTCGAACTCGTCTTGCGCCGCCGCCGAAGAATCGAAGCCGCCACCCAAAAGTGCCAGCGGCTCGCTCATGTGTCTTGCTCAAATGAGACAGGCATTAACCCAAAACCACTGTGGAAACGCCGATAAACGCCGATGAACGCCGAAGAATAGAAGTTGTGTGATGTTTCATACCCATCTTCCACGACGTGTATTTTCCAGCAAAGGCAACACCACGTTTCATCTGCGTCTATCGGCGTTCATCGGCGGTTAACCGCTTTTGTGGCTTAACTGCCCGGCTGGTCGTGGATTTCGGGAAAGTACAAGTCCTTCCACGAAGCCGCGCGCGTCTTGATATAACCCGCGTCGAACATGAAATCGGCGTATTTCTGAACGTTCTTCGGCGTCGTGGTGAACACGATATTCACATCGTCGAGCTGCTTCTGGATATCCGCCACCGTGCTCTTCTTGTCGCCCGACACGTCGAGGTAGACCTGCGCCGCCCACTTCTTGTCCTTGTTGATGAGTGCGATCGCCTCGGTGAACGCCGCCAGCGCCGCTTTGTAAGTGCGCGGGTTTGCGTTGCGGAACTTGCTGCTCGAGAAGATGTTGGAGAACGTCGCCGGGCCCATGGCTGTCGCGAATACGCCCTTCACTTCGCCGAGACCCGCCGCGCGCGCATGCTTCTCGATCAGCTTCTCGTGCTCCATCACCATGATCGGCAGGAAGCCGAGCCCGATCTGTTTGACAATGCGCACCTCGTTGGTCTCGGCCGCCGATACTTCCGGCGGCAACGCGGTCAGCAACAGTAGCAATGCAGCCACCGCGGCGAGCGCGCTTTGGTTGTTTTTCATCATACCTCTTCGATATGCAAAGGGAACAACGGCGCCAGCGCCTCCACGTCCATCACGTGATAGGCGTTGAAGCGGTAGGCGGTTGACGCGGCCACTTCCGGCGGCGTGAACGGAAACGCGAGGTTGCCGGCGGTCGACAGCCGTCCCGGGAATCCGTGGTGCAGCAGATATTGCTTGGTCACGGTGGCGACCGCGCGCGCTTCCTCGGCGGTGTCCGCGATGACTTCACACATGAAGAAAATTTCGCGCGGCAGCGGGTCGGGCGGCGTCGCCCACGGGAATACGGCGTCGATGCCGTACACGCGCCAGATGATCTGGTACGGTTTGGCCGGATTCGGCGGCGTCAACTCGCGCACGATTTTCTCGACGCCGGCGGTGATTGACTTGGCGTTCGCGATCACGCGCGGATCGGCGGAGCCGGCCAGCAATATCGCGCGCTCGCCGACGCGCATCGCGCCTTCGATCTTGACCGTGAACTGGGTGGCGGGCTCCCAGCGCGAGCCGGAAACACGCGTGCGATGCTCGTCGACGACTTCGTAACGCGCGTCTTTCGTGTGCAGCGTGCCTTCGGGCTCGCGCACGGCATACGGGTCGGCCTGCTCGTAGAGGCTGTGCGCCGCGACCGACATCGGCGACGCATGGCGCGTCGGGTTCATGCTGTCGACCGTGAAGCTGTCGCCCTCGAGCGTGCCGATGATGGTGTCGCGCCCGCCAGGCGTGCAGCACAGCGAACAGCACTCGATGATTTTCGACATGTGCAGCGTGGGGCCCATCGGATAGCCGAGGAGTGCTGGGACCGCGGCAAACACCGCGGAATCGCACGCGCGTCCGGCGATGATCACGTCGGCGC
>JAYVME010000197.1:0-4937 GCA_043759115.1 Betaproteobacteria bacterium
CCACGCCGCCGGCACATCCACTTCTCCATAACATTACGCCCTTTTATGTTCTCCCTGCCGCCCGTCACGCAAGCTTTGATCCTCATCAACGCTCTGGTCTTCTTTCTTGCGGAGGCCGTGCTGGGCAGCTCTATCACGTCGTCACTCGCGCTGTGGCCACTCGGTCCGCAGTTCATGCCCTGGCAGGTGCTGACTTACGCCTTTGTCCATGCGGGGCTGCCGCATCTTCTGTTTAACATGTTCGGGGTATACATGTTCGGCAGCGACCTGGAGCGTGTCTGGGGACCACGTCGTTATCTGACCTATTACCTGACCTGCGCGTTGTCGGCCGCGGCCGTACAAATGGGCGTCGCGAGCCTGACCGGAGCCTACTATCCGACGGTGGGCGCGTCCGGTGCTGTATTCGGTCTGCTGCTGGCGTATGCGATGGTGTTTCCAAAGCGCATCATCATGCCCCTCTTTCCGCCGGTTCCGATGCGCGCGCCGGTATTCGTCGCCGTGTACGGTGCGCTGGAGTTGGTGCTGGGCGTGACCGGAACTCAGGCGGGCGTCGCGCATTTCGCGCATCTGGGCGGCCTGGCCGGCGGCTTTCTGCTCATGCGTTTCTGGAAATCGTGGCGTTGACATGCACTTGAGCGGAGGTAGTGAATGAATCTCATCGGTGACGCATCGTATTTCGTCATGCTCGTTGCGGCATGTCCATCGCTCACGCCCTTTTCCTGTCGGAGCCAATAATGATTTTGTCATCCCCTGCGAACTCATAGGGCGGCACCACGAGATTCGTCGGCGCCGGCGAGCCGCGTAAAACGCGCCCGGCAAGGTCGAATTTGGAGCCGTGACATGGACAATAAAAGCCGCCATTCCACGCCTGCCCCATTTGCGCCTTGTCGTCAGCGGACTTGAACTCGGGCGAGCATCCGAGGTGAGTGCAGACGCCGACGAGAACCGCGATCCCGGGTTTGATCGAGCGAAATTCGTTCCGCGCATAATCCGGCTGCTGCGGTACTTCCGAATTGGGATCCGAAAGCAACGCGTCGTCCGCGCGTATATCAGCCAGCATTGCCTCCGTGCGGCGCAAAATCCACACGGGTTTTCCCTGCCACTCGACGATCTGCATCGCACCCGGCGCAAGATCGTGGATGTCGGCTTCCACGGGCCCGCCCGCCGCCTTCGCACGCTCCGAAGGAAACATGCTGCCAACGAAGGGAGCGGCCGCGCCCGCCGCCCCGATGCCGCCGACGATATTAGCCGCGACGAGGAGAAAACGGCGTTTAGTTGTGTCCACTTGCTGCATGCCCAATCCTTGTTGACTACGGTTGCCACTCAAACACGACGCGCCGATGTTCGTTGGCGGCGATTTCGATTTGCCGGTGCTCGACCTTCCCGTTGCGCTCGGCGCTGACCGTATATTTGCCCGCGGGCATTTTAGCCAGCAGGAACGGCCCGTCGGCGGTGACGTTGAGCACCATCTTGTCGTGCGCGTCCTTGATGCGGACTTGCACGTCGGAGAGATACTCGTCTTTCGGCTTTGCTTTGAGCAGGAATTCAACTTCGAGCGGATAGTACTTGGCGACGTGCTTGATGGCGTCCGCCTCCGTCTGGCCCACACCTCCGGTGATGTAGGTTACATCGCCCTGATTGTGCGTTGCCGGCATGTGGCTGGCAGGCGCTCCGATCGCATTCAACGTCAATGTCAAACCCGACACTGCAATTGCAGTGGTAATTATGGATGCTTTGGTTTTCATGGTATTGCTCCTTTACGTTTGTTTAGTGGAGAGACCAGGGGATTCGCAAAAATTCCGCGTTGCCCCTGGGTTTATCGCTTGATGCAGTTGTCAGCCCAGATCCACGGGAACGAACATCTTGGCCTCGTCACGCTGTACTAATATCGCGACATGCTTGCCGGCCTTCGCCAGGAGTTGCTTCAACTGCTCGGCGCTTTTGACCGGCGTGCCGTTCAAGGAGAGGATCATGTCGCCGGGCTGGATCCCCGCGTCTGCGGCCGGACCAGTGGCGTTCTCTACGATCAGTCCGCCGCTCACGCCGGCTTGCTTCTGCTCGTCCGCATCGAGAGGCCGCACGACAACGCCTAACCGTCCGTGATCTTGCCCCGCGACGTCCGCCGAAGCGACTTTGGCGTTCTTGAGTTGGCCAACGGTCACGTCGATGCGCCTGGTTTCGCCTTTGCGCATTACATCGAGCTTGGCAGCGGTCCCCGGGACGGTATCGGCGACAAGCACCGGAAGCTGCGATGAGCTCGTGATGTCCTTCTCGTTGTAGCGCAGGATCACGTCACCGGGTTCGAGTCCGGCCTTGGCCGCGGCGCTATCCTTTTCCACCGCGCTCACCAGCGCGCCGGCCGGTTTTTTCAACCCGAACGAATCCGCGAGCGCCTGGTTCACATCCTGAATGGTTACGCCAAGCCGCCCGCGCGTGACGCTGCCGTGCTGCACCAGCTGGTCTTTCACGTGAAGCGCCACGTTGATCGGGATCGCAAACGAGAGTCCCTGATAACCGCCGGTGTGGGTAAAGATCTGCGAGTTGATCCCGACGACCTCACCTTTCATGTTAAACAGCGGCCCGCCCGAATTGCCCGGATTGACGGCCACGTCGGTTTGAATGAACGGCACGTAGCTATCCCCCGGCAATGCGCGCGATTTGGCGCTCACGATGCCCGAGGTCGCGCTGTTCTCGAAGCCGTATGGCGAGCCGATCGCCACCACCCACTCGCCGACCTTGACATCGTCGGCCGGATCGAGCTTCACGATGGGAAGATTTTTGGCGTCGATTTTCAGCACTGCGACGTCGCTTGGCTTATCGACGCCGACCACCTTGGCCGTAAACTCGCGCTTGTCGGTGAGCTTGACGGTCACGTTCGTGGCGCCGTCCACCACGTGGGCATTGGTTAGAATGATGCCGTCGGCGCTCACGATGAAACCGGACCCCACGCCATGCGTCGGCACCTGTCTTTGCGGCATCGCTCCCCCGAACTGACGGAAGAACTGGTAAAAGGGATCGTTCGGGTCCATCTGGGGCATGGCGGCGACATCCGCGCCTTTTTCGCCCTTGCTCGTGACGCTGATGTTGACTACGGCCGGCCCGTTCTCTGCGACGATACCGCTGAAATCGGGCAGCGCTGCGACCGCCGCGGGTTGTGCGCTCATCGCCACGCCGGGCGCGGCCGCGTTTGCTGCGAAGGTATGTTGAATAAACGACGGATCATACTTGGCGTAACCACCCAGGCCGGCCGCAATGACGCCGGCCGCGATCAGGCTTCGCACCAATATCTTCGGTTTCATGATTTGTTCCATGATTTTCTCCTGGGATTGAGTGAACAAGCAATAGAGCAATCGCTCTATGTGCAGTCATCTTAGGAGCCAGAACTTAACGCAGACTTAAAGGATGTACAGGGAGTGCGACGCTCGCGGGATAATCACAAGACCTCTATCAGAATCAGGGAGTTCGCACGATTAGGGGTACGCGCAGCGAACGCGCACTGAGCGTTGCGTGGATTCCGGCTGGCGCGAATCCGATTTATACTGACGTGATCGTGACTGGTATCGCCCCGCTAAAAGCGATTGGCGCCGCCGAAAGCCACGCCCACCGAATGAGGAACACACCATGAAGAGCTGGTTCCCTGTGGCACTGATAGCTGCCGCCTTGCTATATGCCTTTTCGTTCCGCCCCGACCCGCGACAGCAGCCCGTCGAATTACCCAAGGGAGCGGTCCCGCTTGAAAACAACCGTACGATTCCTTATGACAAGCCCCCGCCCCCGCCACAGGTATCGAAACCGATACCCAAATTTGGCGGCTATCCGTGCAGCGGCGACTGCACTGATGACAAGGCCGGCTATCGCTGGGCGGAACAGAATGGCATTACCGATCCGGATTCCTGCACGGGAAATACGGGCGAGTTCATCGAGGGTTGCCGCGTCTATGCACGGCAGCACACTACCAGATCGCCATAAAACGATGGCGCGCATAATTTCGACCTAGAGTCCTGTGATGCCAGGATTGAGGATTGAGGGTTAGAATCTGAATCTTGAATCCTTACACCTCAATGCCCGTTCCTCAATCCTAATTCCTGCCCTTATGAAACTCCCGATCTACCTGGACAACTCCGCAACAACGCCGGTCGACCCGCGCGTGGTCGAAAAAATGCTGCCGTGGCTGACCGGCAGGTTCGGCAATCCGGCCAGCAGCTCGCACGCATTCGGCAACGACGCGCGCACCGCGGTGGAAGCTGCGCGCGATCAGGTCGCCGCGCTGGTCAACGCCGATCCGCGTGAAATCGTGTGGACTTCCGGCGCGACCGAATCGAATAACCTCGCGATCAAGGGCGCCGCACTCGCCTATCAGGGCAAGGGCAAGCACCTGATCACGGTAGAGACCGAGCACAAAGCGGTGCTCGATACGATGCACGACCTGGAACGCCAGGGCTTTACCGTCACCTATCTTGCGCCCGCACCCAACGGGCTGCTCGATTGCGAAAAGTTCAAGGCGGCGATACGTGCCGACACGACGCTCGCCTCGGTCATGCTGGTCAACAACGAAATCGGCGTGATCCAGGATGTTGCGGCACTCGGCGAAATCTGCCGCGGACACGGCATCATTTTTCACGTCGATGCCGCGCAGGCCACCGGCAAGGTGGCGATCGATCTTAAGCAACTGAAAATCGACCTGCTGTCGCTCACGGCGCACAAAACCTACGGGCCGAAAGGCATCGGCGCGTTGTACGTATCGCGCGACCGGCGCGTGCGCATCGAGCCGCAGATGCACGGCGGCGGGCACGAGCGCGGCATGCGGTCAGGCACGCTCGCGACGCATCAGATCGTCGGCATGGGCGAATGCCTGCACCTCGCCGGCGCGGAAATGGCGGCCGAACTGCCGCGCATACGCGCGCTGCGCGATAAACTTTATCAGGGGCTGGCCGCGC
>JAYVME010000198.1:0-11066 GCA_043759115.1 Betaproteobacteria bacterium
GCGCTTCGTGACGCGCAAGGCGCTGGCGCTGGGATTGAAACCGATTGTCGTCGTCAACAAAATCGACCGCGACGGCGCGCGTCCGGACTGGGTCATCAATCACACGTTCGATCTCTTCGACAAGTTGGGCGCCACCGAAGCCCAGCTCGACTTCCCGATCATTTATGCCTCGGCGCTCGAAGGCTGGGCGACGACCGACCTCGCGCACAAGAGCGACAACCTCAAACCGCTGTTCGAGGCGATCTTGAAGCACGTGCCGGCGCGCGCGGACGACCCGAACGGTCCGCTGCAACTGCAAATCTGCTCGCTTGATTATTCGAGCTACGTCGGCCGCATCGGCATCGGGCGCGTGCTCCGCGGGCGCATCAAGTCAGGCCAGCTCGTGACGGTTTTGCACGGCCCGGACGGCGGCCCCATCGCGCCCATCACCGCCAAAGTGAATCAGGTGCAGGTGTTCAAAGGGCTCGAACGCGTGGTGGTCGATGAGGCGGAAGCCGGCGACATCGTCCTCATCAACGGCATCGAGGAAATCGGCATCGGCGTCACCATCACCGATCCCGAGCATCCCGAGGCGCTGCCGCTCTTGAAGGTCGACGAGCCGACATTGACGATGAACTTCCAGGTCAACACCTCGCCGCTCGCCGGCCGCGAAGGCAAGTACGTGACCAGCCGCCAGCTGCGCGAGCGTCTGCAACGCGAGCTGATGAGCAACGTCGCGCTCAAAGTGGTCGAAACCGCCGACGCCGACATATTCGAAGTGTCGGGCCGTGGTGAATTGCACCTCACCATCCTGCTCGAGAACATGCGCCGCGAAGGCTACGAACTCGCGGTGGGGCGTCCGCGCGTCGTCATCAAGGAAATCGACGGTGAGAAGCAGGAACCGTACGAAATGCTGACCGTCGATGTCGAGGAAACCAACCAGGGCGCCGCAATGGAAGCGTTAGGCGCGCGGCGCGGCGACTTGCAGGACATGCAACCCGACGGCAAAGGCCGCGTGCGCCTCGACTATCGCATTCCGGCGCGCGGGCTGATCGGCTTTCAGTCGGAATTCATGACCATGACGCGCGGCACCGGCATCATGAGCCACGTGTTCGACGATTACGGCCCGATGAAGCCGGATATGGCGGAACGTCGCAACGGCGTGCTCATTTCGGCTGAAAGCGGCGAAGCTGTCGCCTACGCATTATGGAAGCTCCAGGAGCGCGGGCGCATGTTCGTGAGCCCGGGTGACCCGCTCTACGAAGGCATCATCATCGGCATTCACAGCCGCGACAACGATCTGGTGGTCAACCCGATCAAGGGCAAGCAGCTCACCAACGTGCGCGCTTCCGGCACCGACGAAGCAGTGCGCCTGGTGCCGCAAATCCAGGTGACGCTCGAATCGGCGATTGAATTCATCGCCGACGATGAACTCGTAGAGATCACCCCGAAGTCGATCCGCATCCGTAAGCGCTACCTGCAGGAACAGGATCGCAAGCGCGCGTCGCGGGTAGCGGCCTGAAGCAACACGCAATCTAGCATGGCTGTGCGCAGCCCGGCGGTCTGGGCACCGGGCTTGTTCGTCGTCCTGTGGAGCACCGGCTTCATCGGCGCCAAGCTCGGCGTGCCGTACGTCGAGCCGTTTACCTTCCTCATCCTGCGTTTCGTCTTTGTGCTCGCGCTGATGCTGCCACTTGCCCTGCTGCTGCACGCGCGCTGGCCGTCGTCAATGCGCGAAACCGGCCACATCGCGGTCGCCGGCGCGCTGATTCAGGGCGGCTATCTCGGCGGCTGCTTTGCCGCGGTCGCGCACGGCATGCCCGCCGGCGTTATCGCGCTGATAGTCGGACTGCAACCCATCCTTACCGCATTCGCCGCCGCACCGCTCCTCGGTGAAACCGTGTCGGCACTGCAGTGGGCGGGACTCGTCCTCGGCTTCGGTGGCGTCGCGCTGGTGGTATGGCAGAAATTCTCGCTGCAGGGACTCGACGCCGCGAGCATCGCGTGGGGTCTCACCGCCCTCGTCAGCATCACCGCCGGCACGCTCTATCAAAAGCGCTTTTGCCCGAGCTTCGATTTGCGCTCGGGCTCGGTGATTCAGTTCGGCGCGGCATTCGTGCTCCTGCTGCCGCTTGCGCTGGTGACGGAAACGATGCGCGTGAACTGGAGCGGCGAATTCATGTTCGCACTTGCGTGGCTCGTGCTGGTGCTGTCGATCGGCGCGATTTCGCTCCTCTTCACGTTAATCGAGCACGGCGAAGCGACCCGCGTGTCGAGTCTCTTCTATCTGACCCCGCTGACCACCGCGGCCATGGCTTACTTCATGTTCGGCGAAAAACTCAGTCTCGCCGCGCTGGTCGGCATGGTGATCGGTGTCATCGGCGTTGCGCTGGTGATCCGCAAACCGGGACTGGCGACACCGGAACCGTGATCCGCGCGTATTCGGGGCAAAGGCCACGCGCAATACGCGCTGCTGAAAACAGTCCGCGAATTCCCCGCCCGCACGCGTTGCGCCGTATTGCCGTGGGTGACGCTGGAAGCAGCTCTGGAATCTCGAGCACCGTAGCACCCCGGCCGTGCAGCGCCTCGTCCAGTTCGCGATTCTTCGCGCCATAACATTGCACGATGACGCGCTCGCCACCGAGCGCAAGCGACTTCATTTCCGCCAGCGCCGGCGCCCGTAGCGGCTTGCCGCCGCGTTTGGCAATCAATTCCGCCAACCGCTCGCCGAGACGGCTTTCGAGGATCGCGACGGTCTGGCCGTTCATCGGCGGTTGCATCGTCTCGAGGGAACTTCTAGCGCGCCGGCGTGCGCGTCGTGAGCGGCGGCGCCAGAAATTCAAAGTCGCAGCCGCGATCCGCCTGCTGCACGGTATCGAGAAAGAGCTTGCGATAACCCCGCTCATCACCCGCGCGCGATTTCGGCGCGCGCCATTTTTTCCGCCGCGCTTCCAACTCCGCATCCGATACCAGGAGTTCCAGCCTGCGCTGCGCGACATCAAGCCTGATACGGTCGCCGGTTTTAACCAGCGCGAGCGGCCCACCCACCGCCGATTCCGGCGTGATGTGCAATACGATGGAACCGAATGCGGTGCCGCTCATGCGCGCATCCGAAATGCGCACCATGTCTTTCACACCCTGCTGCGCGAGTTTCTTCGGGATCGGAATGTAGCCTGCCTCCGGCATGCCCGGCGCGCCTTTCGGTCCGGCGTTGCGCAATACCAGCACATCGTCCGCCGTCACGTCGAGATCGGGCGCGTCGATCCTCTCCGCGAGATCTTCCAGCGTATCGAAGACGACCGCGCGCCCCTCGTGCTGCATCAACTTCGCTGTCGCCGCCGACTGCTTGACGATGGCGCCGCCGGGTGCGAGGTTGCCGCGCAGCACCGCCATGCCGCCTTCCTTGAAAAGCGGATTTTTGAACGGTCGCACGACGTCCTGTTTCTGCGTGGCGGGGGCGGCGTCGATTTCGGCCCCCAGCGTGCGGCCGGTTATTGTCAACGCATCGAGATGGAGCAGCGGCTTGATCTCGCGCAATATCGTGGTCAGCCCGCCGACCCGGTAGAGGTCTTCCATATAGTGCTGGCCCGTCGGCTTCAAATCAACCAGCACCGGCGTCCCGCGCCCGATGCGATCGAACGCTTCGAGATCGAGCTCGATGCCCAGCCGCCCCGCCATCGCGGCGAAATGCACGATGGCATTGGTCGAGCCGCTGATCGCGAGCAGCACGCGCAGCGCATTCTCGAACGCCTGCGGCGTCATGATCTTGGAGGGCGTCAGTCCCTCCTTCGCGATGGCCACCGCGCGCGCGCCGGTCGCTTCGGCGTTGCGGATACGGTCCGCCATCACGGCGGGGATGGCCGCCCCCCCGGGCAACATCATGCCCAGCGCCTCGGTACACAACGCCATCGTGCTCGCAGTGCCCATCACCATACACGTGCCGGCGGTGGGTGCTAATTTTTCGTTGACCTCGTCGATTTCCTGCTGATCAATCTCGCCCGCGCGAAACCGCCCCCAGAAGCGCCGGCAGTCGGTGCACGCGCCCAACCGCTCGCCGCGGTGATTACCGGTCAGCATCGGCCCCGTCACGAGCATGATCGCCGGCCGGTCGGCGCTCGCCGCGCCCATCAATAACGCGGGCACCGTCTTGTCGCAGCCGCCGATCAGCACCGTCGCATCGACCGGCTGCGCGCGTATCATCTCCTCGGTGTCCATCGCCATCAGGTTGCGCAGATACATGCTGGTCGGGAACGCGAACGATTCGTGCAGCGTAATGACCGGAAATTCGACCGGCAGTCCGCCGGCGAGCATCACGCCGCGTTTCACCGCTTCGATCAGGTCCGGCACCGTGCGATGACACGCGTTAAAACCGCTGAACGTATTGGTGATGCCGATAATGGGGCGGTCGAGCGCGTCATCCGTGTAGCCCATCGCCTTGATGAAGGCCTTGCGCAGAAACAGGGAGAACTCTTCGTCGCCATACGCGGTGAGCCCGCGCCGCATGCCGCGTTTTTTGCTTGCCATCGGAGTCTTTGTCGGGTGGTGGGAGTCCCCGCACGATAGCGAATGCGGCAAATTGACGCAAGGCCGGATGGATGTCTACAATCGGATCCCCTCCCTTACCGAGATCGACCTACCGTGCCTGACAAGAAAACCCTCGGCAAGCGCATCGCGGTGCGGCCCGGCGACCTCGTGTGCGCCGACGAAGCCGGCATCGCGTTCGTGCCCTACGCACAGGCCGCGGCGGTGCTCGCCGCCGCGCGCAAGATCGACGGCGGCGACACCCAACGCAAAGCCGGCATTGACAGCGGCGTGCCGCTCGCTAAAATTCCGCAAAGAAAGTACAAATGAAACCAACCAATCTCATCGTCATCCTGTCCGACGAGCACAACAAACGCATCACCGGGTGCTACGGGCATCCGCTGATCAAGACACCCAACCTCGACAAGCTGGCAGCGCGCGGCACGCGTTTTACATCCGCTTATACGAACTGCCCGATCTGCGTGCCGGCGCGCGCCTCGTTCGCGACCGGACAGTACGTGCACAAACACCGCTGCTGGGACAACGCGATTGCCTACAACGGCGCGCCGCCGACGTGGGGCCACCGGCTGATGGCACAGGGACATCGCGTCACCTCCATCGGTAAACTGCATTATCAGGACTCCGACCCGCGGCGCAACGGCTTCGACGAGGAAATCCTGCCGATGCATATCGTCAACGGCGTCGGCGATCTCCTGGGCCTCATCCGCGACGAACTGCCGGTGCGCCAGGGTTCGAAAAAACTGGGGCCCGAGGCCGGCCCGGGCGAATCGGAATACACGAAGTACGATCGCGACATCGCGGCGCATACGCAGCAATGGCTGCAACACGAAGCGCCCAAGTACGGCGCCAAGCCGTGGGTGCTCTACGTCGGTTTCGTCTCACCGCATTTTCCGCTGATCGCGCCCCCGCAGTTCTTTAACCTATATCCGGAAAAGGACGTGCCGTGGCCGCTCATGTACGACCCTGCGGAGCGCCCGCGCCATCCGTTCACCGATGCGATGCGTAAATGCCAGTGCTTCGACGAAGCATTCGACGCGCCCATGGTGCGGCGCGCGATTGCGGCTTATTTCGGGCTGACGTCTTTCCTCGACGACAACATCGGCAAAATCCTCTCGACCCTCGAAACAACCGGCCTTGCCGCGGACACGCGCGTGCTCTACTCGTCGGACCACGGCGACAACCTCGGCACGCGCGGCCTATGGGGTAAATCAACGATGTACGAAGAGTCGGCGGGCATCCCGATGATCCTGGCGGGGCCCGAGATTCCGCGGGGCAATGTCTGCGCTGTGCCGGTCACGCTGGCTGACGCATTTCAGACGCTCATCGAAGGCGCCGGCGCGACGATGGACGCGAGCGACGCGCAACTGCCTGGCCATTCGCTGATCGATATCGCGCAAGGCTATGTGCCCAAGCGCACGATTTTGTCCGAATATCATGCCGCCGGCGCGATTACCGGAACGTTCATGATCCGCCACGGCAAATACAAATACATTCACTATGCCGGGATGCCACCGATGCTGTTCGATCTGGCTGCCGATCCGAATGAGCGCAACGATCTGGGGCGCGACCCGGGCTCGGTTGCGATCATCAGGGAATGCGATACGGCGCTGCGCAAAGTCGTCGACCCCGAAGCAATGGACAAACTCGCCAAGGCTGACCAGACCGCGAAAATCGCCGAAGTCGGCGGCAAGGACGCGATATTGAAGCGCGGCACTTTCCGTTATTCGCCGCCGCCGGGCTCTAAAGCCACCTACTTCTAAGTAACAATGCAAATGCAACCGCCGATAGACGCCGATGAACGCAGATAAGTATTCGTTCATCCATCATCCTTCCGCCTTCATCCTTCGGTCGGTGCGACACATCAAACTGTTGCCCGCAGTCCTGCTGGTTTTCAGTACCATTGTCCAGGCGCAGCAATATCCCAACCGCCCCATCCGCTTTCTCGTCCCCGGCGCCACCGGGAGCTCGCAGGATCTGTTGTCGCGTATCGTCGCCAACAAGCTGTCGCAGCAGCTCGGGCAGCAGGTCGTCGTTGACGTGCGCGCGGGAGCCTCCGGTATCATCGGCATCGAACTCGGCAAAGCCGCGGCGCCCGACGGTTACACCCTCATTGCCGCCACCTCGACGTTGTTCGCAGGGTTGCCAGCGCTGAAGACGAAGCTCAGCTACGACCCCGACAGAGATTTCACGCCGCTCACGCGCATGGCCACGGTCGCCAACGTCGTGACGGTCAATGCCGGGCTCGGCGTGGACAACGTCGCCGATCTCGTAAAACTCGCGAAAGCGAAGCCGGGACAGCTCAACTATGGCTCCGCCGGCAATGGCTCGCCCGCGCATCTCGCTGGCGCGATGTTCGACCTGCTGGCCAACGTCAAAACCAACCACGTGCCGTACAAGGGCGCGGCGCAGGCGTTGACCGACGTCATCGGTGGTCAGTTGCAATACCTGATTACTTCGCCGCTGGTCGCCATGCCGCACGCCAAAGGCGGACGCATCAAGGTGCTTGCGACCACCGGCGCGAAACGTGATCCGCTCATTCCCGAATTGCCGACAGTCGCTGAGACGGTCGCCGGTTACGACATCACGCAGTGGTGGGGCGTGGTCGTCCCCGCCAACACGCCGGCGCCAATCGTGAACCGGCTTCACGCTGAACTCATCAAGGCGTTGCAGGCGCCGGAAGTGCGCGACCTCGTCGCCAAGCAAGGCGCCAGCGTGCAGCCCGAGTCGCCCGCGCAGTTTGTGGCCTTCATGCACGCCGAGCGCGCGCGCATCGCGAACCTCGGCAAGCAAGCCAACATCCGTCTCGATGACTAGCGGCGGTTTCAAGACAGTGCGGTTACAAATTGATTTGAAGGTTTGAGATGGGTTACAGAAAAATGCCATGACGACTCCCGCCAACCTGATTTTCATTCAGTCCGATAATCACAACCGGCAGGTCACCGGGTGTTACGGCCACGCCATCGTCAAAACGCCGACACTCGACAAACTCGCGGCGGGTGGCGCGCGCTTTGCCAATAGCTACAGCACCAGCGCGTTGTGCTGTCCGGCGCGCGCGGCGATGGCGACCGGCCGTTATGCGCATGAGACCGGTTACTGGGACAACGCGATCGCGTACGACGGCCGCATCCCGACCTGGATGCACCGGCTGCGCGAGCAGGGCCACACGGTCACCGCGATCGGCAAGCTCCACTATCGAAGCAGCGAGCAGGACAATGGCTTCACCGAGGAAATCATACCCATGCACCTGCACGAGGGTCAGGGTGCGATCAAGAATCTCTTGCGCGGCTTTGACGCGGAGCCGCCGCTGACCGACGACAGCAAATGGAACCTGTATACCCAGCGCTCGGGCGTCGGCGAAACGCACTACCAGGAATACGACCGTCAGATCACTGCCAAAGCGACCGCATGGTTGCGCGCGAATGTCACGCCGCACGCCAAGCCGTGGGCGCTCAAGATCGGCTACATCAGCCCGCACCCGCCGTTCACCGTGCCGCAGCGGCTGCTCGACCTTTATCCCGAAAAAGACATGCCCCTGCCAGTGCGCTATCGCCCGGGCGACCGGCCCGAGCATCCGTCGACGCGTCACTTGCGCGAGATCGACGGCTACCATGAGATGACCGACGAGCGCATGTTAAGACGCGTCGCCGCCGCTTACTTCGGCCTCATCACGCATCTCGACGAGCAAATCGGCATGGTGATGAAAATCGTCGAGGAACTCGGACTGCTGGCGAATACGCGCATCGTCTACACCAGCGATCACGGCGAGCTCTTCGGCTGGCAGGGCCTGTTCGGTAAAAAAAGCCTCTGGGAAGGTTCGGTCGGCGTACCGTTGCTGATGGCCGGTCCCGGCATACCCGCGGGGCGCGTGGTGCAGCAACTCGTCTCCCACGTCGACCTGTTCCCGACCGCGGTCGCGAATGCCGGTGCGCAACTCGCCGCCGCCGACCACACCCTGCCGGGCATTTCGTTGCTCCCCGCGGTGAGCGGCAAAGAATCAGCGCGCCCGGTGTTCGCCGAGTATCACGCGCAAGCCTCGAAAACGGGCCAGTTCATGCTGCGCGACGGCGATCTGAAACTCATCTACCACGTTGGCATGGCGCCACAATTGTTCGACCTCGCTGCCGATCCCATTGAGGCGCACGACCTTGTCGACGCGGGACGCGACGGGGGCCGCGCGCAAACGCTTGAAACCACGCTGCGCACGATCTGCGATCCCGAAGAAGTCGACCGGCGCGCCAAAGCCGATCAGCGCAGGATGGCCGAATACTGGGGCGGCCCGGACAAGCTGCGCGGCGCCGAACAGATCATCTTCACGCCGCCGCCGGGCGTGTCAAGCGCGGAGGCGTGGGCGATTACCAAGCAATAACCGGAATCGGCCGGAATCGCCGGCACGTGCCCGGCCCTGCGACATCCCGGCAAACGAGGGCGATGGAACGTTCGTTTATCCGGAACACGCTCAATGCGTGAGCAGCGCCTCGATCTCGGAAAAAGTACGCGCGACTCCACTGAACTGTATCGATACCCCCAACTGGCGCGCGATCTGGGTCAGCGAAAACATTCCGCGCACCCTCTGCCGGCCGTCGCCGTCAGTGTCGACGATCAGCGCATGCTGGCGCCCCGTCTCCTTCAACGTTGCCACGATCTGCCCGACGCGGGCGTGCCGCACGTCGCGCAACTCCAGCACCTCGAGCCGGTCCTGCGGCGTCATGATGTCGCGCACTACGATATCCTGGCGGCGGCCGCCGCGCTCCGTGATGATTTGCAGGGGCTTTTCGCCGAGGATGTCGTTGGCAGTGATCAGTCCGGCGACAGTGCGCTGCGCGTCAACCACCAGCAGCAGGCGCACGCCGCGCTGGCGCATGCGCAGATTAGCTTCGTCGATGCTGTCGTCGGTCCGGATCAGCACCGCGCTGACGCGCTCGAAATCGGTCATTACGACGAGCGCGGAATCCTCCATGCCGACGCGCTCGGGCGTCGGTTGCGCGGGCTGGGCAAATCCGGTTCCGGGCAGCAGCCTGGAAGAAGTTAGCGTCGCATAGTGCTTGAGCATACTGGCCTCTGGTTCGGGGATGGTCGAAAATTACGCCGTGGGGAGACGGCACTAAATATTGCGCCCGCTAACTTACTCCAGACTTACGCAGCCGTCCAACTGGGACGCGATTGCATTCATGATTGGATTCTTGCGCGTGCCGTCCTTGAGCGACCCTCATTTAATGGGTGGCGCGGGCGGCAAACAGGGTTTATGCCAGCTAGCGCTTGATCCCCGACAACTCCTCGAACAGCAGGCCGAGCGCCGCGTTGTCGAGCCCGTCGCGGCCGGTTGCGCACAGCGCGGCGAACATCTGCGCGCCGAGCGCGGTGACCGGCATGTAAGAGCCGCTCGCCGCGCCGGCGCCGAGCGCAAGCTTGACGTCCTTCAGCATCAGGTTCGCACGAAAACCCGGCTGCAGCGTGCCATCCAACAGGCGCTTGCCCTGGTTCTCGAGCACGAAGCTCTTGGCCGAGCCGCCGAGCAGCGCGTCGCGCACCTTGTACGGATCGATGTGCATTTTCTTCGCCAGCGCGAACGCTTCGGAAACCGCCATCAGCGTGCCCACGATCACGAGCTGGTTGCACGATTTGCAGAGCTGGCCTGCACCGCTCGCGCCGACGTGCGTAAACGTCTTGCCGATGGCCTTGAATACCGGCATGCAGCGCTCGACGACAGCCGCATCGCCGCCGATCATGCACGACAGCGTGCCGTCGATGGCGCCCTTGGGACCGCCGCTGATCGGCGAATCGAGCATGTGCACGCCCTGGTCGCGCAGGCGCCTCGCGAATTCGACCGTCGCGGTCGCCGAGATCGTGCTGCAGTCGATCACCACCGCGTCGCGCTTGATGCCGTGTATCACTCCGTCGTCGCCGAAGATCACTTTCTCCACGTCCGGCGTATCGGGCACGCACAGCAGCACGACCTCCGCCGCGCGCGCGACTCCCGCTGCGGAGCCGCCATCCTGCGCGCCAGCCGCGACGAGTTCGTTAATTTTTCCGCGGCTGCGGTTGTGCACCGTGACCTTGAATCCCGCCTTGAGCAGATTTTTCGCCATCGCGCCGCCCATGATGCCCAATCCGATGAATCCAACCGGCGTGTTCGTCGTAACAGTCATAGGTATTTCCAATCGCAGGTTATTTACGAGTTGACAATCTAGTGCGCTCGCTCACAATACGCAAGTAAAGCATAAGACGAACCAATTCTGGAGTGAACGGGTGAATGCGTGAATGAGTGTCCCTTCACCCTTCATCCTTCATCCTTCATCCTTCATCCTTCATCCTTCCCTCCTTCACATGACACTCACCGAACTTCGCTACATCGTCGCACTCGCGCGTGAACGTCATTTCGGCCGCGCGGCGGAGAAGTGTTTCGTCAGCCAGCCCACGCTGTCGGTTGCGATTAAAAAGCTCGAAAACGAACTCGGCGTCACGCTGTTCGAGCGCCACACCTCGGACGTCAGCGTGACGCCGCTCGGCGCCCGCATCATCGAACAGGCGCAACGCGTGCTCGAAGA
>JAYVME010000199.1:0-11051 GCA_043759115.1 Betaproteobacteria bacterium
TCCAATCTCGACGCCATGCTGCGCGGGCAGATGCGGCTCGAAATCAAGCGCCTGCGCAAACGCGTGCCGACGACGTCGATATTCGTCACGCACGATCAGGTCGAGGCTATGACGCTGGGCGATCGCGTGGTGGTGATGAAAGACGGGCGCATTCAGCAGGTGGGCACGCCGCTCGAGGTTTACAACGCGCCGGGCAACAGATTTGTCGCCGGCTTTATCGGCGCGCCATTGATGAATTTCATCGAGGTCACGATAAAGCAGCAGGACGGGGCGCTGTATGCGAATGCGCCCGGACTCAATATCCGCGTGCCGGCGCAGCGCGAGTCCGGCTTGCGGCCGCAATGCGACCGGACGGTAAGTATGGGCATACGGCCCGAACATCTGGTGCTGGGTGACGGTGCTGCCGGGAGTCTATTTGAGGCCGGGGTCGAGTTGATCGAGCAACTGGGATCGGAGGTCCTGCTTAACGTCATAGTCGGCGAAACCCGCCTCACGGTATCGCGCGTCAACGCCGAAACCGGCATCCGGGTCGGCGACCGCGTGCGCTTGTCGATGCTGCCGGAACGCATGCATTTCTTCGATCGGGAAACCAATCTGGCGATACTCTGAGCCCATTCATTACGTGAGTTCCACTACGGGAGTGTTATATGCAACGTGTTTTGATTACCGGCGCGGCCGGCAATATCGGCAAAGTACTGCGGCAGGGCCTGCGGGGACGTTATCCGAAACTGCGGCTCATGGATATCGCGCCGCTCGGCGAAGCTGCGCCCGGCGAGGAACTCTTCTCGACCGACGTGCAGGATATGGCGGGGATGGAAAAGCTCATGGCGGGCGTCGACTGCGTGGTCCATCTCGCGGGCATTCCGGAAGAGGATGTGTGGGAAAAAATCCTGCCGATGAACATCATCGGCTGCTACAACGCTTTTGAGGCGGCGCGCCGCGCCGGGGTCAAACGCTTTATCTTCGCGAGTTCCAATCATGCGGTCGGATTTCACCGGCGCGAGCGCTTTATCGACAATCACGTGCAACCGCGCCCCGACAGCCGCTACGGCGTCTCGAAGGTGTTCGGCGAAGCGCTCGGCCGCCTGTACGCCGACAAGCACGGCATGGACGTGGCATGTTTGCGCATCGGCAGCTTCCGCACGCCGGATCGTCCGACCAGCGTGCGTCTGCTCAACACCTGGCACAGCCACCGCGACATGGTGCATCTGGTCACGCGCTGCATCGAAGCGCCGGCCTACCATTTCATCGTCGTTTACGGCGTATCCGCCAACCTGCGCAGCCGCTGGGATAACTCGAACGTGCGTTCTCTTGGCTATCGCCCGCAGGACAACTCCGAAACCTTCGCCACCGAACTCGTCGCGCGCGACGAAACGGAAGATCCGATCTCGGCGTTGTTCCACGGTGCGTTTTTCTGTCCGATGGAATTCAGCGGCGACACCGACAAAATCGACTAGTCGTACAAAAAATACCCGTGAGGCGTTAGCCGCACGGGTCAATTTCAAGCTTGTGCAACGGCTCCCGACCACGGCGACAGCACGTCGGCGATGCCTTGATGTTCGCCGGTCGCGGGATCGCGCAGCACCGCACTCGGGCACGCGAAGTGGGTCGGATACACGACGAGTTCCGTGAGCTGGGTCGAAAATTTGGCCGCCAGCGCTTTTTGCACATCCGGCGCATGGCGCGGATCGACGCCGACGCAATCGCCGCCACTCGCGTCAATGCGCGGTTGATGGAACGCGTCTTCGAGCGTCATGCCGTGGTCGATCAGGAACGAGCTGATCTGCATTACCGCCGGCATGATCTTGCGGCCGCCGGAAGCACCGATCGCGAACCAGCCGTGGTCATTGCGTCGCGCGATGACCGGGCACATGTTGGTGAGTGGGCGTTTGCCGGGAGCGAAATAATTCGGCGATTCGGGGCGCGGATCGAACCACATGATGCCGTTGTTCATGAGTATGCCGGTGGTGGGCAGCACCAGCCGGCTGCCGAATACCGACAACAGCGTTTGCGTCACCGCGACCATATTGCCGTCGCGGTCGATCACGTTGAAATGCGTCGTGCAGCCGGGATTTTTGCTGTCGTCGGTTTCACCCATCGTGGCGAGTCGCTCGGCGTATGCGTCGCGCAGTACCTGCGCGTAGGCGACGAACGCCGCGGCGCCGGGCCCGCCGGCGGGAAACTTCTGTTCTTTCAGCGTATTCAACACGCGCGCAATGCTGGGACCGGCAGTGAGGCCGCCAGCCAGTGCAATTTTTGCGCCGCCATAGTCGATTTCCAGCGGCGCAACGATGCGCGCGTGGCAATTCCTAAGATCGTGGGAGTCGATGATGCCGCCAAGCGTCGCTATATCCTTGACAATAGCGGCGGCGACTTCACCTTCGTAATAGTCGCGCGGACCGTTGCGTTGAAGTTTGCGCATCGTATTGGCAAGCCCCTTCAGCTTGAGACGGCCGACCGCGGCGCCTGCCGGCGTAACCGGCGGGTAGCCGCCGGGTAGCCAGATGTCGCGCGTGCTTGGATAGCGTGCGAGCTCTTTCGCCATCGTTGCGACCTTCAACGTCAGATACCAGTCCATCGCCATGCCCTCATCGGCGAGTTCGATGGCGGGTGCGATGACCTCGGCGAAGGATTGGGTTCCGAATTTCGCGAGCGCCGTTGCGAGGCCATCGACGTGTCCCGGCACCGCAATGGAATTCGGCCCATGCACGTTGCGGTCGTCTTTCACCGTCGGCCAGGTGAAGAGATCGGTGGTAAATCCGCCGGTGAGCGGAAAATCGGCGGGATTCAACTTGTGCGGCGAGATCGGTCCGAAATCGACGACGTGGACTTTTTTCTCTTTGGCCAGGTACACGAGCATGAAACCGACGCCGCCCAGCCCGCTGTTCCACGGCTCGACGGCGGCGAGCGCGAGACCGGTCGCCACTGCCGCATCCACGGCGTTGCCGCCGGCATCGAGAATTTTTACGCCGGCTGCACCGGCGATTTTGTTTTGCGTGGCGACGATGCCACCGCCGGAGGACGAGCGGGCGACTGGTTTGCGGACGGTCCAGTTTTGAACGATATGGTCTGGTTGCATAGTCATATGTTTCCGTAAAAATTTGCCCGCGGGCGCGCGAGCGGCTTGCGCACCTGCCAGTTCTGGACGGGATGTTCGAGCATGATATTCAGCGCCAGGCGCTGCGGCGGGAGTGAGAGCCGAATGATAGCGAATTGGCGTGCCGTGTGCTTGCCGGCGCGCCGAAGTGCGCTGCTATAATCGATTGCATATTATTGTCGCGAGCAAGCCGTGCCGAAGCACATTGTTTGTCTTACCTACGATTTCGACGGGATTTCCGGATTTATCGCGCGCGGTTCTCCAACGCCGACACCGGTTTCTCGCGGCGAGTTTGGGCCGCGCGTCGGCGCGCCGCGGCTTCTTGCGCTGATGAAAAAATACCGCATCCAATCGAGTTGGTACGTGCCGGGACATACCATCGAGACATTTCCCGCCGCGGTGAAAGCCGTGGTGGACGACGGACACGAAATCGGGCATCACGGCTGGAAGCATGTGTCGCCGGTGGCACTGTCGCGCGCGGAAGAAGAAGCGGAACTCGTGCGCGGCAACGCGGCGATCAAGCGCATTTCCGGGGAGTATGCGCGCGGCTATCGCTCGCCCGGATGGGATTTGAGCCCGCATTCGGTGGATCTCTTTCTCAAGCACGGGTTTGCCTACGACTCGAGCATGATGGGCAACGATTACACGCCGTACTACGCGCGGACAGGCGATGTCATCGAGCTCGAGAAGCCGGCGCGGCTCGGCCGCGCGACGACGCTCGTCGAAATACCGATCAGTTGGTCAACCGATGATGCGCCGCATTTCGAAACCATGCGCACCGGCAACGCGATCCGGCCAGGTCTCATGAACGCCGGGCTCGTATTGGAGAACTGGATCAGCGATTTCATGTATATGAAAAAAGCGGTCGAGTGGGGCGTGCTGACTTTCACCTGCCACCCGTTCATCAGCGGCCGCGGTCACCGCATCATGATGCTCGATCAGTTGATCCGAAAATTGCAGGACCAGGGGGCGGTCTTTCAGCGCGTGGATCAGACCGTGGAAGAGTTCAAACGGCGCACTACGGCTACCGCCAAAAAGCAGTGACCGCGGAGTTCACCGCAGGTGGCGCGGGAACCCGCGAAACACAAGTCTTGCCGGCGGCGGAACCAGCGCGATATGGCCGTCGACTGTCGCGTTACCGTCAGCGGGGTGATGCCGTTCCCGGCACCAATTGGCTTTTTCTTTCGCGTTCCGCCGCCGGTTTCGTGACGTTAGTCACACCATGGGCATGTTCCCCCACCCCATTTTCTGCGCGTGACCGGGCATGCGAATTGCGATATTCTGCTTGTCAGGAATAAAGAGGGGCAGCGATGAATTACCGCAGTAACGAATATGACGTGAGCCGGGAGATCAAAACGACCGATCCGCAAGCCGTCAACGACGAGATAATTCGTATCTATCGCGACCTGTATCAAGGCGCGTCCACCGAGAAGCTCGATCTAGCCTTCCGCGACATGGCGCAGCTTTACCGCGGCGAATATCCCGGTTACCACGCCTGCGACACCGCTTACCATGACACTCAGCATGTGCTGGACGTGACGCTGGCCATGGCGCGCCTGATCAATGGATATGAGCGCGGCCGTATCGGCGTCCAGCCGTTGGACGATTCCCTGTTCCGTCTCGGCGTGATCACGGCGCTCTTCCACGATTGCGGCTATGTGCGGCAATTGAGTGATGATACGCACAAGAACGGCGCGGAAATGACTTTGACGCATGTATCGCGCGGCTCGCATTTTCTCAAAGACTACCTGCCGAAAATCGGCATGGCGGACGTGGCCGATGTCGCGGCCGAATTGATTCACTTCACCGGCTATGAGGTCGCGGTCGCCAACATCAACGTACATGCGCCTATCCACCGGCTGCTCGGCACCATGCTCGGTTCCGCCGACATCATCGCGCAGATGGCGGATCGCTGCTATCTGGAGAAATGCCGCGACCGGCTGTTTCCCGAGTTCGTACTGGGCGGCATCGCGACCACACTCACGCCCGAGGGTGTGCCGCAGGTTGTCTATGCCTCGGGTCTGGACCTGGTAATGAAAACGCCGGACTTCTTCCAGAGCGCGCGCAAGCGGCTCGACGTCGACCTCGGCGCCAGCCATGCTTTTGCGCACCGGCATTTCGGCGGACAGAATTTGTATCTCGACGAAGTGGAAAAGAACATCCGTTTCGCCGAGACTATCCGCAAAGAGGAAAATTCCGCGCTGCTCAACCGTGCGCCACCGAAAGTACTCAAAGAATAGCCGGCATATCCTGAGATTGCAAAAACGTCCGGCGCGGGTAGTTCTTAACCAGGCCTGATCGTCGTACCGCTCTTCGCTGACTCCAGCACCGCCTGCAGCACCGCCACACCATGCACTTCATCGCCGTCCGCAACAGTGAGCCGGCGCTTGTCTTTGATCGCATCGGCGAAATTCTCGAGCTCGGCGCGTTCGGTGGAGATCTGCGAGAAGGTGATGGTCTGCGGTTTCTGATGGATGTTCAGATTCGCGCGATCGACGTAGCACACGCGCAGCGGCCACGTCGTAAGGTGCTCAACATCGCCGACCTCGGCCCAGCCCTTTTCACCGAACACCTGCATGCGCCACGTCTCGGCGGTCGCGATGAAGGTGCCGAGATAGCCGGTGGCGCCGTTTTTGAAGCGAAACAGCATGGACGTCGTGTCGTCGATGCCGTAGTCGAGGACGCGACGGTGGCTTAGCGCGTGCACGGTGTCGACGTGGCCGGAAAGATACAACATCGCATCGACGACGTGCACGCCGCGGCCGGTCATGCCGCCGGCCGGGCCTTCTTCCCGATTCAGGCGCCAGTGATCGGGGCCGAAGCGGTACACGCTCGGGCCGCAGAAATTACCTTCGATATGCAGCAATTTGCCGAGGCGGCCGTCGGCCAGCATGTGTTTGATTTCCTGCAACGCCGGCTGAAAACGCCAGTTGTAGCCGACGGCGAGCGTCACCTTATGGTCGGCGCACGCTTTGACGCAGGCATCGGCGTCGCGCTTGTTCAGCGTGAGCGGTTTCTCGGTGAATATATGTTTGCCGGCCTGCGCGGCGGCGGTAATGATTTCGACGCGCTGCGTATGCGGTGTCGCGACGATGATGGCGTCTATTTTGGGATCGGCCAGCACTTTCTGATAGGAGTCGTGGAGCGGAAAGCCCTGCTGTTTTGCATAGTCCGCAGCTTTGGCTACGGTGCGCGTGGCGCCGGCAACGACGCGGATCTTGTCGCTTTTGCCCTGGATGCTGTTGACGAGGTTTTGTCCCCAGCGGCCGAGGCCGACGATGGCTGCATTGATCATTCGGAGAATCCGTGATTTGTCTGGAAACGAATAGAGCGTTATTCTAATCGATGCCGCACGACAAAAACGACCGGGCTGGAGGAGATTGGGTGAGTCAGGATCGCTACCGCGAGATTTGCGCGGCATTTCACTGGGAAGTTCCGCCGCGCTTCAATATCGCGTGGGAATGCTGCGGCCGCTGGGCGCGCCAGCGGCACCGGTTCGCCCTGTATTACGAAGACGATGCCGGCACCACGGGCGCTTATACGTACTGGGATTTGCAGCAGCAGGCAAACCGCCTGTCGAATGCGTTCGTCGCACTCGGCGTCAAGCGCGGCGACCGCGTCGCCATCGTCCTCCCGCAGCGGCCCGAAACCGCGATCGCGCACATCGCGTGCTATCAGATGGGCGCGGTGGCGATGCCGTTGTCCATCCTGTTCGGCCCCGAGGCGCTCGAGTACCGCCTGCAGAACAGCGCGGCGGTCGCGGCACTCGGCGACGACGTCTCGCTGCCGCAACTGGCGCTGGTGCGCGACCAGTGCCCGCTATTGAAGCACGTCATCGGCGTTGCCGGCGCGCGTGAAACGAATGTCGACGCGTGGGACAAGCTGCTTGCGAAGGCAGCGTCGCGGTTCGAACGCGTCGATACCGCGGCCGACGACCCCGCCGTGCTGATCTACACCAGCGGCACGACGGGGCCGCCGAAGGGCGCGTTGATCGCGCACCGGACTTTGCTCGGCAATCTGCCCGGCTTTCAACATTCGCAGGATATGTTCCCGTGCGAGGGCGACTTGTTCTGGTCGCCGGCGGACTGGGCGTGGACGGGCGGCCTGATGGATGCGTTGCTGCCGACGCTTTATTTTGGCCAGCCGATACTCGGTTATCGCGGGCGCTTCGATCCCGAGAAGGCGTTCTACCTGATGCAGAAATACGCGGTGACCAACACGTTCCTGTTTCCGACCGCGCTCAAGATGATGATGAAAACGGTCGCCAGGCCGCGCGAGAAATACGATCTGGCGCTGCGCAGCATCATGAGCGCGGGCGAGGCGCTCGGCGAAACGGTATTCGCCTGGTGTCGCGATGCGCTCGGCGTTACGGTCAATGAAATGTTCGGCCAGACCGAGATCAATTACATCGTCGGCAACTCGCACGCGTTGTGGCCGGCCAAGCCGGGCTCGATGGGGCGTCCGTATCCGGGGCACCGCGTGGCGGTGATCGACGATGAGGGCAACGTGCTGGCGGCGGGCGAAATCGGCGACGTGGCGGTCAATCGTTACTGGCGCGAGGGCGAGCCGGACGCCGTGTTTTTTCTGGGCTATTGGAAAAACGACGACGCGACGCGCGCGAAGTACACCGGTGACTGGTGCCGTACCGGCGATCTCGCGAAAGCTGACGCAGACGGTGATCTGTGGTACCAGGGGCGCGCCGACGATATATTCAAAAGCGCAAGTTACCGCATCGGCCCCTCGGAGATCGAGAACTGTCTCGTCAAGCATCCGGCGGTGGCGAACGCAGCGGTGGTGCCGAGCCCCGATCCGGAGCGCGGCAACATCGTCAAGGCATTCATCGTGCTGACCGCGGGCTTTAGTCCGTCGAAAGACCTCGAGGTCGAAATCCAGGAACACGTGCGCGGCAAGTTGGCACCTTATGAATATCCGAAGGAAATCGAATTCATCGACGCGCTGCCGATGACGACGACCGGCAAAGTGCAGCGGCGGGTGTTACGATTGCGCGAAGCGGAGCGCAAGCAGACGCTGGCGGTAAAACAATAACGGTAACGGGGAGGCATCATGCGGAAAGTTTCATGGCGTTTGCTGTGCGGTTTACTCGGTGCGTTGATTGCATTGCCGGTCGTCGCGCAGAATTTTCCGGAGAAGCCGGTCACGCTCGTCGTCCCGTACAGTGCGGGGGGCGCCACGGACGTCGCGATGCGCGCGCTTGCCGATGCGACCGCCCGGGTGCTCGGGCAAAGAGTCATCGTCGAGAACCGCACGGGCGTGGCGGGCACGCTCGGGCCCGCGTCCATCGTCAACGCCAAGGCCGACGGTTACGTCATCGCGCAGATGCCGATCACCGTGTTCCGCATTCCTTACATGCAGAAGGGAAGCTTCGATCCGCTGAACGACTTTACCTGGATCATCCATGTCTCGGGCTACACGTTCGGCGTCGTGGTGCGCGCGGACCAGCCGTGGAAGACGTGGCAGGAGTTCATTGCCTACGCCAAGGCGAATCCGGGCAAGGTGTCCTATTCGACTCCGGGGCACGGCACCAGCCTGCATATCACGATGGAGGAGATCGCCGCGCGCGAGGGCATCCAGTGGCTGCAGGTCCCGTACAAGGGCGCGGCCGACGCGATAGTCGCGCTGCGCGGCGGACACGTCACGGCGATGGCGGATTCGACGACGTGGGGAGAAATGGTCGATGCGGGCCAACTGCGGCTGCTCGCCACCTGGGGCGAAAATCGCACGCGGCGCTGGCCCAACGCGCCGACGCTGAAAGATCTCGGTTATGGAATCGTGTCCAATTCACCATATGGCATTGCCGGCCCGAAAGGCATGGATCCCAAAGTCGTCAAAGTCCTGCACGACGCCATCAAGAAGGCGATGGACGATCCCGCTTACCAGAAAGTGCTCGAGCGGCTCGACCAGGACAATGTTTACAAAAGCAGTGAAGACTACGCGAAGTTCGCGAAGCAACTCAACGACCAGGAGAAGGCGGTCGTCGAGCGCATGGGACTGAAGATGTGAACGTGCCGCTATCCGGGGCGCGTAAGTGATGGCGCCGGCAAGTCTGCGTATGCTTGGTGCGGCCGCACTGGGTGCCGCCCTGTGGCTCGCGTGTGCGCCAACCGTCAGCGCTCAACCCGTCGATGCGTTTCCCGAACGCCCGATCACGCTGATCTGCCCGTGGACGCCGGGCGGCAACACCGACATTGCGTTGCGCGCGCTCGCTGAGGTCGCGGCAAGGCATCTCGGCAAACGCATCATCATTGAAAACAAGCCGGGCGCCGGCGGCGCACTCGGTCCGCAAAACATGGCCGCCGGCGCCAGGCCCGACGGCTACACGTTGTCGCAAATTCCGCTCGGCGTGTTCCGGTTGCCGCACATGGTGAAGACGGCGTTCGATCCGCTCAACGATCTGACGTGGATACTCAACGTCGCGGGTTATGAATTCGGCGTCAGCGTGCGCGCCGATTCACCGTGGAAAACGTGGGACGAATTCATCAGCTATGCGAAAGCCAATCCGGGCAAAGTGAGTTTCGCCAGTCCCGGCATCGGCACCAGCCTGCATCTGACCATGGAAGATTTATCCGGCCGCCTCAATATCCAGTGGCTGCACGTGCCGTACAAAGGCAGCGCCGACGCGGTCACGGCACTGCGCGGCAGCCAGGTGATGGCGCAGGCCGGCTCGCCGCCGTGGGAACTCATCGAAGCCGGGCAGGTCCGGCCGCTGGTGATGTGGGGCGACAATCGCACGCCGCGCGCGCCCAACGTGCCGACGCTGAAAGAACTTTACGGCATCGTCGCGAATTCGCCGTGGGGCATCGCCGGGCCCAAGGGGATGGAGCCGAAAGTCGTCAAGATTTTGCACGACGCATTCCGGCGCGCGATCGACGATCCGCTGTTCGTCAAAGCGCTCGAGCGCGTCGGCATGGCGCCTTATTACATGGGCGGCGATGATTACCTGCAGTGGGCGCGCCGCGCGGCCGAAGAAGAGCGGCGCGCGGTGGAGCGGTTGGGGTTAAAGCCCTGATACAGGCCGTTCGTGCTGATGGTTAGAAGCACGAATTTACGATCAAAAAAATACCGTTCGCCCTTCTATACATCAGGGCGAGCGGTTTTTCATTCGTCGGCGCCGTTACTTCCCCGGCATCGGCTCGTCGAGAAACAACTGCACTTCGCGGAACAGCTGCATGCGGTTTTTTTCCATCATCACCGAATGCGTGCCTTCGCCGATCACCACCAGCCGCTTGTAGGGGGCGGCTGTGAGGCGTTCGAAGTAACCACGCGCCATGTAGGGCGGCGTATCGGAATCCTGCTCGGCGACGACGATGAGCGTCGGCACGCGCACGTTCGCTGGGTCGTACTGCATCTTGCCCGCGCCGAAAAAGTCGCGCGTGTCCTGGGTCGAGCCGTTCGGCGCGCGAATGACCGGCGGATTTTGTTTCGCGCCCCACGGATTGGTCGCGAACGTGGCCTCGGCCCACGCGTTGAACCACGCGTCCGGCATCAGGTCCAGATGTTTTCCCGGCGGCAGTCCGAACGCCTTGCGCTCTTTCGCCTGTTTCACTGTCACCATGCGGTAGGCGCCCAGCTTGGCCGCGCCCGAGTCGGTCAGCGACTTGCCGCCGTCGGCGCGCATCCAGCCCGTCGCGTAGAGCCCGAGCTTGTTGACCTTGTCGTTGTTGTTGATCGTGTAGTGCGACATGATGCGCGTGCCCCACGACCAGCCGAGCAGATTGATCTTGTCGACGCCGCGCCGCTGGCGGATGAAATCCACCACCGCGCCCACGTCTTTCGCGGCGACGTCGGTGCGCACGATCGGCGCATTGTTCGCGGCGGGTTGGTCCATTTCCGGCGGGCGCGTCGAGCGGCTGAAGCCGCGCACGTCGACGAGATAGACGTCGTAGCCGCGGCTCGCGATGTATTCCATCCACGAAATGCCGTCGAGCTTGAGATC
>JAYVME010000200.1:0-11019 GCA_043759115.1 Betaproteobacteria bacterium
AAGGCGATGTACTTGGCATCGCACGCATCGCCGCCATTCAAGGCGCGAAACGCGCGGCCGACCTGATCCCGCTTGCGCACCCGCTGGCCCTGACTCGCGTCGGCGTAGAGTTTGCCGTCGATACCAGGCAAAAAGCCGTCACGTGCGTAGCCCATGCGGAAACGCGCGGCCGTACCGGCGTCGAGATGGAAGCGCTGACCGCCGTAGCCACCGGCCTTTTAACGGTTTACGACATGTGCAAGGCAGTCGATCGCGGCATGCGCATCGAGGACATCTGCCTCATCGAGAAAAAAGGCGGCAAGTCGGGCCATTGGCTACGCAAGCCCCGCACGTAAAGACCGAACTGTGATCCGCGCGCCAGTAAGCGAGGCTAGAGCCTGTTGCAGAATGATCCGCAACAGGCCATGCCCAGGGGAGAATGAGGGGATGTATCCCCTCATTTTGTAATCCACCCTTTGGCTATATGGGTAACCGGAACCGCGCGTCAAAACCAGCTTGCGGTGGGGATCGCTCGCTCAAAACCAGCTCGCGATGGTCGCCAGCAGAATCAAAAACAGCCACAACACCAGCGCGCGCCAGATGAGACCCACCGCGGCCTGCATGTAATCGACGTCGGCTTCATCGCCGTCGCCGAGCTGCGGGCGGTAAACGAGCCCGCTGTCCTCGTGCAGCACGCCGCCCAGTTTGACGCCAAGCGCGCCGGCGGCGGCGGCGAGTATGATGCCCTGCGAGCGGTCGCGCCAGGGCGCCGCCTGCTCGCGCCAGCATTCGACCGCGCCCATGAAATCTCCGGTCATCGCGAAGCCGAATGCGGTGAGACGCGCCGGCAGCCAGTCGACCAGCGCGAACGCGCGCTCGGCAAAGCGGCCGAACATGCCCGGCGCGCCGCCCCAGCGGTCGTTGAGCAGCGCGGATAGGCGATAGCCGATTGCGCCGACCGGGCCCAGCACGACGAACCACGCCATGACGCCGAACACGTGGCGGTGCGAGCGGATGAGTCCGAGCTCGATCGCGACGCGCGCGATTTCGCCGGCCGGCAGCGATTGCGCAGATTGGCCGCGCCAATTGCCCAATACCTCGCGCGCGCGCGCCAGGTCATTGGCGCGCAGCGCCAGCAGCACATCATTGTAGAAATGACTGAACTGGCGAAAACCGAGCGCCAGATACAGCACGGCGACATTCCACGCGAGTGCCAGCAACCCGTTGACGTGGCGCGACACGAGATAAACAAGCAGGGTGACGAGCGCGACCGGCACCACTGCAAGCAGCCACGAGATGACGCCGTCGCGGTACTGCCCCGCGTTGAAGTTCTGCGCGATGCGATTGACGTAGCGGGCAAACGCCACGTAGGGCCGGTTGCCCGTGCGCAGCGGCCGCCACTGCTCGAGCAGCAACGCGCACACCAGCGAGAGAAAGGTCATGAAGTTACAGCCGCCGTTAGTACATCATGCGTCATGCGCGACCGGCGCGATGCGGCATGCCGCTCATTTGCGCCCGGCTGCCGGCAGCGCGTCGTAACGAATCGCCACGATTTCTGTTTCGGATGCGCCCGCGGGCCGCCGCCACTTCACGGTGTCGCCGACCTTCGCGCCTATCATCGCCTTGGCGAGCGGCGACGCCCAGCTGATGCTGCCGGCCGCAACGTCCGCCTCGTCGTCGCCGACAATATGGAAAATATGCTGCTTGCCGTGCGCGGTCACATAATTGGGATCGGCGCTGAGCGGCCGCTCGGGCAGGTCATTGGCGGCCAGTTCTTCGTCGGATTCTTTTACAAACGCTCTACTCATGACAAATCCATTTTCGGTGAACGTGGGTGCCGCGGTCGTTCCACTATAAGTCAGCTCGCGCTTTCGCTCAATCGCCGCCACACCAGCAGCCGATTGTTGGCAGGCATGGCGACATCCTGTTCCAGCGCGAATCCCTATGACCGCGCCAGTGCATCAACGTTCGCGAACTCGCGGATGAACTATCGGCCGGCAGGCGCCTATTCTCCCGGCCCACACCAGCCGAGAAATTCCATCAGATCGTCCGTACGCCGCATGGTGTCGTCATAACCGAGCTGAATCAGCGCGCGACAGTAGGTCTTTTCAAACAGCAGGTAGCTCACCAGGTTGGAGCCGCGGCGCGTCAGCGCGCCGTGGAGGAGTATGCGCATGCTGCGCGGCAGTTCGTGCACGTAACTCATCGCGATGCGTTCCAGTTCCTCGCTCGGCGAAACCAGGCGGAAATCGACCTGATGCATCGGCAGTGAGTTTTCCGCCCGCGCTTCCGGCGGCATTTTAGACAACGTGCGATTGATCCGCTGCAGGCGTTCGAGATCGACTTCGAGCGCATCGAGAAAAATGCTGTTCAGGCAATGGCCGGCGATCTGCGCCAGCGACGGATAGCCCTCGGTCTTGGCGCGCTCGAGGGGATGCGCCTGCAGCTGGCGGCCGACGCCGATGATGAACAGGCGGTCGGCGCCCAGGTGCAGCGCGGGACTCAACGGCGCAATCTGGCGCATCGAGCCGTCGCCGAAATATTCGCGGTTGATATGCACCGCGGGGAAGATGAAGGGCAGCGCCGACGATGCCAGCACATGGTCGGGTCCGATCGGCATGGCGATGCCGATGCGCCGCGCACGCTGCCACGGCACCACACTCGGCACGCCCTGAAAAAAAGTCACCGACTGACCGGAGGTGTAACCGGAGCAAGTCACGCTGACCGCGGTCAGGTCACCGCGGTCGATGGCGGTCTGGATCGTCGAGAAATCGAGCCGCGTGCGCAGCAATTCGGCAAGCGGCGCATTGTCGAGCAACGATACGTGCGTGCGTTTGCCAAGTCCGCCGCCGAGCAGAGTCGCCAGCGCGAAGCGCGACGTGTTCAGGAACACACCCGCCGGGTCGGCGCGGTAGACGTGGTGCGCGTGGAAGTTTTTCCATACCGTCATCAGCTGCCGCACGCCGCGCCGAAAGTCGGACCCGTTGGCGGCCAGCACCGCCGCGTTCACCGCGCCGGCCGAGGTGCCGGAAATGATCGGAAATGGATTGCGTATATCTTTGGGCAGCAGCTCGGAAATAGCGCGCAGCACCCCGACCTGGTACGCCGCGCGAGCGCCGCCACCGGTCAAAACCAGTCCGACCTTGGGCCTTGCCGCGCCACCCACGCTATTCATTCACTCTCCCTGACGACCTTCGGTATATTGCCACAGCGGACACCGCTATTGCGTACCCGCTGCCAACGGCAGGCGCTAATCGCCGCTGGAGCCGGCCATGAGCTGACAATACAGACTATAGAGCATGCCGGCCGTCGCGCCCCAGATATAGCGCCCCTCAAACGGCATGGCCAGATAATCGCGATGGCGGCCGTTGAAGTCATAGCTGCGGCGCAGATGGTTGGCCGGGTCGAAGACAAACGACAGCGGCACTTCGAACGCCGATTCGACCTCGAACGGGTCGAGCTTCATGGCGAAAGGCGGCTCGATCCAGCCGATCACCGGGCTGATCCTGAATCCCGAAGGCATGTCGTAATCCGGCAGGGCGCCGAGGATATCCACGCGATTGCGCGCGAGCCCGATCTCCTCGCGGGCTTCGCGCAACGCGGTTTCAATCCGGTTTTCATCGCCGCCCTCGACGCGCCCGCCGGGAAAACTGATCTGGCTCGGATGGTCGTTCAGATGCGCGGTGCGTTGGGTGAGCAGCACGTTCAGCTCGCCGTCGCGCGGGATCAGCGGCACCAGCACCGCGGCAAACATCATGCGGGCGCCGGGTGCTAATGCGATCACGTGTTTGTCCTCCGCGCGCGGCGTCATCGACGGCCGTGCCAGGCGTGCCGCGATTTCGTCGCGCGACAACCGGGACAACCGGTTGTGACCCGCGGCTCTCAGATTTCCCCGACCATCTGCTCGGGCTTGACCCACTCGTCAAACTGCTTCGCAGTCACGTAGCCAAGTGCCAGCGCGGAGACCTTCAACGTGAGGCCTTTCTTATGCGCGTTTTTCGCGATTTGCGCCGCCTTGTCGTAGCCGATGTGCGGGTTCAGCGCCGTCACCAGCATCAGCGATTCGCGCATGAGCTGCTCGATGCGCTCTTTGTTCGGCTCGATGCCGACCGCGCACTGCTCATTGAAGTTGATGCAGCCGTGCGTGATGAGCCGCGCGCTGTGCATGAAATTGCGGATGACGAGCGGACGGAACACGTTGAGCTCAAAATTGCCCGACGCGCCGCCCAGATTGATCGCGACATCGTTGCCGAACACCTGGCAGCAGACCATGGTCAGCGACTCCGACTGTGTCGGATTGACCTTGCCCGGCATGATCGAGCTGCCCGGTTCGTTTTCCGGAATACTCAACTCGCCGATGCCGCAGCGCGGACCGCTCGCCAGCCAGCGCACGTCGTTGGCGATTTTCATCAGCGAGGCGGCGAGTGTCTTCAACGCGCCGTGCGCATGCACCACACCGTCGCACGATGCCAGCGCCTCGAATTTGTTGGGCGCGGTCACGAACGGCAGCCCGATGAGCTTTGCGAGCGCGGCGGCGACCATCACCGCGAATTTGGGATGCGCGTTGAGTCCCGTGCCGACCGCCGTGCCGCCGAGCGCCAGCTCGCACAGATGCGGCAATGCCGCGGCCACATGCTTTAAACCGTGATCAAGCTGCGCGACGTAGCCCGAGAACTCCTGGCCGAGCGTCAGCGGTGTCGCATCTTGCAAATGCGTGCGGCCGATCTTGACGATCTTCGCGAACGCTTTCGCCTTGCGGTTGAGCGTGTCGCGCAGCTTTTTCACCGCCGGCTGCAACTCGCGTTTAAGCGCAATCACCGCCGCGACATGCATCGCGGTCGGAAAGGTATCGTTCGACGACTGCCCCAGGTTGACGTCGTCGTTGGGATGCACGAGGCGCTGTTCGCCGCGTTCGCCGCCCAGGAGTTCAGAGGCGCGGTTGGCGAGCACCTCGTTGACATTCATGTTGGTCTGCGTGCCCGAACCGGTCTGCCACACCACCAGCGGGAATTCCTGGTCGTGTTTGCCGGCCAGCACTTCGTCGGCGGCCTTGACGATGGCATTGCCCTTTTTCTTGTCGAGCAGGCCGAGCGCCATGTTGACCGCCGCCGCCGCGCGCTTGACCATCACCTGCGCATGCACCACCGCGAGCGGCATCGTTTCGCCGGGAAACCGGAAATTGATCAGGCTCCGCTGCGTCTGCGCGCCCCACAAACGGTCCGCCGGCACCTCGATGTTGCCGAATGTATCGCGTTCGACTCTGACTTTTGCCATGGTAATGCCTCGACTATCCAATAGATTTCAGCGCCACTGCGTTAGAACGGCAGCGTAAGATTGCCGCGCTCGGCGCCGGCGTCGACCACCGTCAGCGCAGTCATGTTGACGAGCCGGCGTACCGTTGCCGTCGGCGTGACTATATGCACCGCTTTCGCAGCACCCAGCAGGATGGGCCCGACGGTAATGCCGTCACCTGCCGCCGTCTTCAGCAGATTAAACGCGATATTGGCGGCGTCCAGTGTCGGCATGATCAAAAGATTGGCGTCGCCCTTCAGCCGCGATCGCGGGAATGACTGCCGCCGCACTTCGCCCGACAGCGCCGCGTCGCCGTGCATTTCCCCTTCGATTTCGAGTTCGGGCGCGACCTTCTCGATCAAGGCGAGTGCCGCGCGCATTTTCTGCGCGGTCGGCGTGTTCGCCGTGCCGAAACTCGAATGCGACAAGAGCGCGGCCTTCGGCGTCATGCCGAAACGGCGGATTTCCTCCGCGGCAAGCACGGTCATCTCGGCAACCTGCTCGGCGGTCGGATCGAAGTTCACATAGGTGTCGCAGATGAACACGGTGCGTTGCGGCAGCAGCAGCACGTTCATCGCGTAATAGTTGTTGACCCCGGCGCGCCGGCCTATCACCTGATCAATGTAGTGCAGATGCAGGTCATGCGTGCCGAAGGTGCCGCACAACATGCCGTCGGCAGCACCCCGGTGCATCGTCATCGCACCGATCAGCGTATTGCGCCGGCGCATCTCGATCTTCGCGTACTCCTGCGACACGCCGCGCCGCGCGGTAAGCCGGTAGTATTCCTCCCAGTATTCGCGGTAGCGCGCGTCCTGATCGGGATTGATGAGTTCGAAATCGACGCCCGCCTTCAGGCGCAGTCCAAAACGCTCGATGCGGCGCTCGACCACCGCGGGACGGCCGACCAGTATCGGCAATGCGAGTTTCTCGTCGACCACTACCTGCACCGCCCGCAATACGCGTTCGTCTTCGCCTTCCGCGTAGACGATGCGACGCTGCTGCGCCCGCTTCGACGCCGCGAACAGCGGCTTCATGATCATGCCGGAGTGATAGACGAACTGCTGCAGCGAATCGCGATAGGCGTCGAAATCCTTGATCGGCCGGGTCGCGACACCGCTGTCCATCGCCGCCCGCGCCACGGCGGGTGCGATCTTGACGATCAGCCGCGGATCAAACGGCCGCGGGATCAGGTATTCGGGGCCAAACGAGAGGTGTTGTTCGCCATAGGCCATGGCGACAATGTCCGATTGTTCGGCCTGCGCGAGTTCGGCGATCGCCTTGACCGCCGCGAGTTCCATTTCGGTGTTGATAGTCGTCGCCCCGACATCCAGCGCGCCGCGAAATACAAAGGGAAAACACAATACGTTGTTGACCTGATTCGGGTAATCCGAGCGGCCGGTCGCCATCACCACGTCGGGCTTCGCCTGCTTTGCAAGCTCGGGCAGGATTTCGGGTTCGGGATTGGCGAGCGCCAGTATGAGCGGCCGGTCGGCCATCTTCTTCACCATTTCCGGCTTCAGGACGCCGCCCGCGGAAAGCCCCAAAAACACATCGGCGCCGGCGATCACCTCGCCCAACGTGCGCGCCCTGGTCTCGATCGCGTACTGCGCCTTGTCCGGGTCCATCTCCTCCTTGCGGCCTTTGTACACCACGCCCTTGATGTCGGTGACGGTGATGTGCTCTTTCGGCAGGCCGAGTTTTACCAGCAGATCGAGACAGGCCAGCGCGGCAGCGCCGGCGCCCGATACCACCAGCTTGACCGCGGCAATATCCTTGCCGACGACTTTGAGACCGTTGATGAACGCCGCGCATACGGTGATCGCGGTGCCGTGCTGATCGTCGTGAAACACGGGAATGCGGCAGCGTTCGCGCAGTTTGCGCTCGACGATGAAACATTCAGGCGCCTTGATATCTTCCAGATTGATGCCGCCGAACGTCGGTTCAAGACTGGCGATGATGTCAACCAGCTTGTCGGGGTCGCGTTCGTTGATTTCGATATCGAACACATCGATGCCGGCGAATTTTTTGAACAGCACCGCCTTGCCTTCCATCACGGGTTTGGCGGCGAGCGGTCCGATATTGCCCAGCCCCAACACAGCGGTGCCGTTCGTGATCACGCCGACCAGGTTGCCGCGCGCGGTCATGTTGCGCGCTTCGGCGGGGTCGGCGACGATCAATTCGCAGGCGGCGGCCACTCCCGGCGTATAGGCAAGCGACAGGTCGTGCTGGTTGAGCAGGCCCTTGGTCGGCGTCACCGAAATCTTGCCGGGGGTCGGCAGGCGGTGGTAATCGAGCGCGCTTTTGCGCAACTGGTCGTCCATGCGGAAACTTATCCTATTGAGCGGGGCATTATAACCCAGCGCTCACCAGCGCCTGCAGACGAAGAAGCGGTTGTACGCGCGCCTCTGCGATTGAGCGTCGCCGAGACGCCTGCTTTGTGCTATTTTTACGGCTTCGTCTCCCCGCCACTGCGCTTCGCGCCTTGCGCCGCCGACTTATGGATATCTCGCCCAGCGTACGCACTGAGCTCTACCCGCCGCTCGAATCGTTCAGCGCCGGCCGGCTTGCGCTCGACCGCATACACACGATGTATTGGGAGGAATCGGGCAACCCGCGCGGCGTGCCGGTGGTGTTTTTTCACGGCGGCCCCGGCGCGGGCAGCGCGCCCAACCACCGTCGTTTCTTCGACCCCGCGCATTACCGCATCGTCATATTCGATCAGCGCGGCGCCGGACGCTCAACGCCACTTGGCGAAGTGCGCGACAACACCACGCCGCTCTTGATCGCCGACATTGAACGCCTGCGCCAGCATCTGGGCATCGAGCAATGGCTGGTGTTCGGCGGCTCGTGGGGCTCGACACTCGCGCTCGCATACGGCGAAGCGCATCCCGAACGCTGCCTGGGCTTCGTGCTGCGCGGCATATTTCTGTGCCGCCCGAGCGAAATCGACTGGTTCCTGTACGGCCTCAGGAATATTTTCCCGGAGGCATGGCAAAAATTCACCGCCCTGATACCCGAAGCCGAACGCGGCAACCTGCTGCAGGCTTACGGCAAGCGGCTGATGGACCCGGATCCGGCCGTGCACATGCCGGCGGCGCGCGCATGGGGCGTTTACGAAGGCTCATGCTCTACACTCTTGCCGAGCCCCGACACCGTCGCCCATTTCGCCAACGACGTTGTCGCACTTGGGCTCGCGCGCATGGAAGCGCATTATTTCCTGCATGACATTTTTCTGCCCGCGAATTCGCTGCTCGACAACATCGGCAGGATACGGCACATTCCAGCGGTAATCGTGCAGGGGCGTTACGATGCGGTCTGTCCGGTCGTGAGCGCACACGATCTGCATCATGCGTGGCCGGAGGCCGAATACGCGATCGTGCCAGATGCCGGCCATTCGGCGTGGGAGCCGAGCATCTGCGCGGAGCTCGTCAAAGCGACCGAAAGATTCAAGACCACGCCGCAACCGCGTACATCAACAGGAGAATGACTTGCGACTCGTCACTTTCACACCGCGCCCGCACGGACCGCAACACGTGGGCCTGGTGCGCGACGGCAAAGAGGTCGTCGACCTCAAAAACATCGGCGGCAACCCGCCATTCGATCCCGCCGACATGGTGTCGCTAATCGCGGCCGGCGATGCTGCGCTCAAATGGCTGCGTGACGTCGCGTTCAAAGCACGCGAGGCGACGCCGCTCGACAAGGTCACGCTGCTGGCGCCGATCCCGCGTCCGCGCAAGAACGTGTTTTGCGTCGGCTGGAATTACGTCGAGCACTTCGAAGAGGGCGCGAAAGCGCGTCCGCATGTGCAGGAGATGCCGGCGCATCCCGCCTTCTTCACCAAGGCGCCGACCACGGTGAACGGCCCCTATGCGGACGTCCCGGCGCACCCGGGCGTGACCGAAAAACTCGACTGGGAAGTGGAACTCGGCGTCATCATCGGCAAGGGCGGAATTAACATCAAGGAAGCCGACGCGATGGCGCATATCTTCGGCTATACGGTGGTCAACGACGTCTCGGCGCGCGAGGTCCAGCGCCAGCACGGCCAGCAGTGGTTTAAAGGCAAAAGTCTCGACGGGCATTGTCCGATGGGGCCGTGGATAGCGACCGCCGACGAAGTCGCCGATCCGCAGGCGCTGGATATCACCTGCCGCGTGAACGGCGTCACCAAGCAGAATTCGAACACCCGCCATATGTATTTCAAAATTCCACGCATCATCGCCGAGCTTTCGGCCGGGCTGACGCTTGAACCGGGCGACATTATCTGCAGCGGCACGCCGGCCGGGGTCGGCCACGCCCGCACACCGCCGGAATTCATGCAGCCGGGCGACGAGCTCGAAACCGAGATCCGCGGATTGGGAATGCTGTGTAACAAGATTGCCGGCTGAGTTAAGGGAGAAAATAATGGACCTGCCAACAACAACCCGCATCACGATCAAACCAACGGGCGCCAGCCTTGGTGCCGATGTCATTGGCGTCGATCTGACGCAGCCTATCGACGGGGCAACCTTCAAGTTGATCGAAGAGGCCTGGCATAGCCATCTGATACTGCGGTTTCGCGATCAGCACCTCGATGATCCGCGCTTTCTCGCATTCGCCCGCCGCTTCGGCGAATTGGACAAGGCGCCTGTACACGCCGGGCAACAAGTCGAAGATCCGTTTCCGGAAATCACCGTGATGTCCAACATCAAGGTCGACGGCAAGCCGATCGGCAACCTCGGTCACTACGAGGCCGAGTGGCACACCGACATGTCGTACAACGAACTGACTCCCATCGGCAGTCTGCTCTACGCAATCGAAGTGCCGCCCGCCGGCGGTAACACCGGCTTCTCCAACATGTATGCAGCGTACGACACCCTGCCCGCGGATCTCAAGCGCGCCATCGTTCCGCTGCAATGCCGGCACGATTCGAGCCGCAACAGCGCGGGCGAACTGCGCAAAGGCTACCAGGATTTCAGCGATCCACGCGAGGCGCCGGGCGCCGTGCACCCGCTCATCCGCACGCACCCCGCGACGCGCCGCAACGCGCTATATCTCGGCCGCCGGCGCAACGCCTACATCATGGGCCTGCCGCTAACCGACAGTGAAGAACTTCTGAACAAGCTGTGGGCGCACGCGTCGCAGGCACGCTTTGCCTGGTATCAGGAATGGAAAGTCGGCGACCTGATCCTGTGGGACAACCGTTGCGCCATGCATAGAAGGGATGCATTTGATCCGGAGTCGCGGCGGTTGATGCATCGAACGCAGATCAAAGGCGATAAGCCGTTTTTCGATCCGGCGACGGTTGCGGCGTAGGCCGCGGCAACTCCGCGGTCTAGTTGCCGGATTTAGACCCGGCGTTGGTTGCCTTGGCGGCAGCCTCGCCTGCCGCGCGCAGGCTCTCAAGTGCCGATTTCTGCATCTGGAGGGTTTTAATAGTCATCTGCACAAAGCCGGTATTGATCGTTAACCAGTTTTCGACGGCTTTGAGTTCGGCGATTTTTTTTTCGATTTCCTCGACGTTGACGGTAGGCGTTATCATACCCGGCAGGGGAAACGAGGCGGGATTCCACATTTTCTGCATGAATTCTAACCAGTCCTTCGGCACGTCTTGCTCGGCCATGGCGGCCTCCTGTCAGAACCCGATAGACCAATTTTATCACAGCACCCGTCGCCCCCGTTCGAAATAGAATGCGGGATAGCGCATGACCAGCCGGGAACAATTTACCTTGACTACGCGACCCCACCCTTATGCCTGACAAAGTCACGCCG
>JAYVME010000201.1:0-11006 GCA_043759115.1 Betaproteobacteria bacterium
GCGTGTCCAGTCCGTAATGTAGGCATCGGGCCCGAGGCTCTTCGAGAGCTCGCGCGCCACGGGAACCGCTTCAAACAGGTCTTTCAGCTTCAGGCGCACGCCGCTCACCTTGTCGCCCATGCGGTACAGCTTCTGCGCATCTTCGAGGTCGACGAAAGCGAGCCCCGAGTCGTATTCATAGTGGTCGACCGAGAAGATCCCGACCACCGTAAACTGGCGCAGGCGCGGCAGAATGCCCGCCGGCGTGACCTGCCCCTGCGGCGCGATCAACACCACCTTGTCGCCGACCGTCGCGGTTAACGCGCGCGCGAGTTCGACGCCGAGGACAATGCCGAACTCGCCCGGCTTCAACGCCCCCAGGCTGCCGGCTTTCATGTGCTGCGCCAGATCGGCGACTTTTTCCTCTTCATCGGGAATAACGCCGCGGATATACGCGCCGCGCACGGTGCTGCCGCTCGACAACAACCCCTGCGCCGACACGTAAGGCGCGGCGGCCACGACCTCTGCGTGCAAGCGCGATTTATCGACGATCGTGTGCCAGTCGGTCAGCGTATTGTCCGGCCCGGAGATCTGGATATGCGAAGCCACGCTCAGAATGCGCGTGCGGACTTCACGCTGAAATCCGTTCATCACCGACAACACCGTCACCAGTACCGTGATGCCCAGCGCGATGCCGATCACCGACACCAGCGAGATGAATGAAATAAACCGGCTGCGCTGCCGCGCGCGCGTATAGCGCAGGCCGATGAAAAGTTCGTAGGGTTGCAATGGATGTCCGCGAGTCAGGGCGCAATTTTGCCATAATGCGGGCGCCGTCGCACATAACCCGCTGCGGCGCGAATGCTAAACTCAATCCGATATCATGGCCCGCGCATGCATTGCACTCTGCTGATCCCCGACCTCTTGCTGCCGCACGAACTGGGCGATGCGCCGTATCACGGATTGCGTCTGCCGGCGCTGGACCTCTTGCTCGCGCGCGGCAACGCGGCGGCGCGCCCGCCGCTCGCCTATGAAGAATGGCTATGCCGCGCCTTTGGTATACCGAAACAGCAGGATAGTCCGGTTGCGGCGCTGATGCTTGACGCCGACGGCGGCGACGCGCAGCACTACTATTGGTTGTGCGCCGATCCGGTAGAGATGCGTGCCGACCGCAACCGGTTGGTCATCACCGGGCGCGCGCATGATATCAGCGCGGCGGAGGCGCTGGAATTCACCGCGGCGCTGAATCGGCACTTCGCTGCCGACGGCATCGTATTTGTTGCGCCCTCCCCACTGCGCTGGTATCTGCGCGTCGAGCGCGCGCCGCAACTCGTTACCACGCCGCTCGCGCGCGTCCTCAATCGCAGCGTCGAGCATCATCTGCCGCGTGGGGCGGACGCGCTGGCCTGGAACCGCGTCATCAACGAAGCACAAATGATCCTGCACGCGCATCCCGCCAATGCGGCACGCGAAGCGCGCGGCGCGTCCAACGTCAACAGCATCTGGCTGTGGGGCGGCGGCACCCTGCCCGCCCTGTCACGCCCGCTTTACACATCGGTATGGTCCGACGATCACCTGCCACGTGCGCTGGCCGCAGCCACCGGCATCGCCCATCACGTCCTGCCGTCAAACGGCGCAGCGTGGCTCGCCGCCGCGACGAGTGAGGATCATTTGCTGGTGCTCGACGCGCAGGCGCACGCATTGCGCGCCGGCGACGTCGCGGCGTGGCGCGAAGAGCTCGTGTCGCTCGATCATAACTGGATAGCGCCGCTTCTGACGGCGCTGCGTGCGAAAACAATTACCGCGCTGACGTTGGTCGCGTGCAACAGCGACCATCTGCTCGAAGCAATCCTTGCGCCGTCCGCGTGGTGGCGGTTCTGGCGGCGCGCGCGACCGCTCGCGGACTATGCCGGCGCCCATTGAGGAAACCATGCCGCTCAATATAACCCGGCGCACAGCGCCACCGGCGGCGCTCGCGGCGCTCACCGCTGCCGGCTTTCCACCGCTGCTCGCGCGCATTTTCGCCGCACGCGGCATCGCGTCCCCTATCCAGCTCGCGACGGATTTCGGCGGGCTCGTGCCGCTCGCGGGTCTGCTGAATGTCGAGCGCATGGCGGGTCTTTTGGCGGACGCCATCGCGGCCGGGCAGCGCCTCTTGATCGTCGCCGATTACGATTCCGACGGCGCGACGGCCTGTGCGGTCGGCATGCGCGCATTGCGCGCATTCGGCGCTGTCGTCGATTACCTGGTGCCGAACCGTTTCGAATACGGCTACGGGCTCACGCCCGAAATCGTCGCGCTGGCCAAGCAGATCAAGAACCCCGACATCCTGATCACCGTGGATAACGGCATTGCGAGCGTCGAGGGTGTGGCCGCCGCCAATGCGCTCGGCATGCGCGTGCTTGTCACCGATCATCACCTGCCCGGCGCCACGCTGCCGGAAGCCTGGTGCATCATCAATCCCAATCAGCCCGGCTGCGGCTTTCCGAGCAAGAACCTGGCCGGCGTCGGCGTGATGTTCTATTTGATGCTGGCCCTGCGAGCGGAGCTGCGCAGGCGCGGCGCGTTCACCGGCAAGACCGAACCCAATCTCGCCGCACTCCTCGACCTTGTCGCGCTCGGCACGGTCGCCGATGTGGTCAAGCTCGACGACAACAACCGCATCCTTGTACAACAGGGTCTGCAACGTATTCGCAGCGGCAAGACCTGGCCCGGCATCGCCGCGCTGCTCGAGGTCGGCGGCCGCGCGGCGGCGCGCGCGTCGACCTATGATCTGGGCTTTGTGCTCGGCCCGCGGTTGAATGCCGCAGGCCGGCTCGACGACATGGCAGTCGGCATTGAATGCCTGATAACCAACGACCACGGCACCGCCGAGCGCATCGCGCGCAGGCTCGATGAATTCAACCGCGAACGCCGCTTGATCGAAGCGGGCATGCACGAAAATGCGCTCGCTATACTCGCCCTCGCCGTGAATCCACCGCAGGACAACCACAGTCTTTGCCTGTTCGAGCCCGCCTGGCACCAGGGCGTGATCGGCATCGTCGCCTCGCGTTTGAAAGAACGCTACCACCGGCCGGTCATCGCGTTCGCCCGCGGCAACGACGGCGAACTCAAGGGTTCGGGCCGCTCCATCAGTGCGCTGCATTTACGCGATGCCCTCGATCTCGTGTCCAAGCGCGAGCCGGGCCTCATCGCGCGCTTCGGCGGCCACGCCGCCGCCGCCGGACTCACGTTGCGCGAAACGGAATTTGAACGTTTCAGCCGCGCATTCGAAGCCGTGGTGCAATCGCTGCTGTCACCCGCCGATCTCGAGCGCGTAATCGAAACCGACGGCGCGTTGCCCGCCGCCGATTGCACGCTCGCCGCCGCGCGTCTGCTCGAACAACCGGTGTGGGGACAGGGATTTCCGGCGCCGACCTTCGATGATGAATTCACGGTCGCCCGGCAGCGCGTGGTTGCGGAGCGCCATCTGAAACTTGGTCTCGTCAAAGACGGCCGCGAAATCGAAGCGATGCTGTTTTCGCATGCGACCCCGCTGCCACCGCGCATACGCGCCGTTTACCGCGCTGCCGCCAACGAATGGAACGGCAAGCAAACACTGCAACTTACGATCGAGCACTGGGAACCTGTATAGCCGGCCTCATCTAATCGTCTGGCAATCGCCGGTTCCGCTCGTGCGTCCTGTATAATCGCGCTTTTTCGCACGGACGCTTTTTCCGACACACTCCCATGGAAGCGGAACAACTCAACGCCATAGCACGGCGGCTGCAGGACTTAAGCCAGCGCGACGCCGAGCTGCGGAGGTATCTTTGACTTCGAGGCGAAGCAACAACGCCTGGCCGAGGTCGTCAAGCTAGCCGAGGATCCGGCGGTCTGGAGCGACCCCAAGCGCGCGCAGGAACTCGGCCGCGAAAAGAAAACTCTCGAAGCACTCGTCACCACACTGTCCCGGCTTGAGCAGGATTTGCGCGACGCCAGCGAGTTCTTTGCGATGGCGCGCGCCGACAACGACGATGCAGCGCTTAAAAGCATAGAGGCCGATGCGCTCGCGCTTGAAGAAACCGTCGCCGATGTCGAATTCCGGCGCATGTTCTCGAACCCGATGGATCCGAACAATTGTTTCGTCGACATCCAGGCCGGCCAGGGCGGCACCGAAGCGCAGGACTGGGCGCAGACGCTCGAGCGCATGTACATGCGTTATTGCGAGCGCAAGGGCTTTCGCGTCGAACTGCTGGAAGAGTCGCCGGGGGATGTCGCCGGCATGAAAAGCGTTGCCCTGAAAGTGCTCGGCGATTACGCGTTCGGGCACCTGCGCACCGAGACCGGCATTCACCGCCTGGTGCGCAAATCGCCGTTCGATTCCAACAACCGGCGCCACACTTCGTTCGCCAGCGTGTTCGTCTATCCCGAAATCGACAACACCATCGAAATCGACATCAACCCAGCGGATCTCCGCATCGATACCTTCCGCGCCTCCGGCGCCGGCGGCCAGCATATCAACAAGACCGATTCCGCCATCCGCATCACGCATGCGCCAAGCGGCATCGTCGTGCAATGCCAGAGCGACCGCTCGCAGCACCGCAACCGCGCCGAGGCGATGGCGATGTTGAAAGCGCGCCTCTACGAGATGGAAGTCAGGAAACGCAACGAGGAGAAACAGGCGATGGAAGAATCCAAAACCGACATCGGCTGGGGCCACCAGATCCGCTCGTATGTGCTCGACCAGTCACGCATCAAGGATCTGCGCACCAACGTCGAAATCGGCAACACCCAGTCGGTGCTCGACGGCAATCTCGACGATTTCATCACCGCCAGCCTGAAGCAGGGTATTTAATGTACGCGCCAGCGAGGACACCATGAGCAACCAACCCACCACCCCGGAACTCGACGAAAACCAGATCATCGCGGAGCGCCGCGCCAAGCTGCAGGCCCTGCGCGCCAAAGGCATCGCGTTCCCCAACCAGTTCCAGCGCGATAATCTGGCGGGCGACCTGATCGAAAAATACGAAGACAGCGACCGCGACTGGCTCGACATCAATCCGGTGGTGGTCAAAGTCGCCGGCCGCATGATGTTGAAGCGCGTGATGGGCAAGGCGAGCTTTGCCACCATCCAGGACATGAGCGGCAGCATCCAGCTCTACGTCACCGACAGTTACCCGGGCAAGGAGCAACACGCGGAATTCAAGCATTACGATACCGGTGACATCATCGGCGTCGACGGCGTGTTGTTCAAGACCCGCACCAATGAGTTGACGGTGCGCGTCAAAAACCTCGTGATGCTGACCAAGTCGCTGCGGCCGCTGCCGGAGAAATTCCACGGACTGACCAACCAGGAGCAATGCTACCGCCAGCGTTACCTCGACCTGATCGCCAACGAAGACACGCGCCTCAGGTTCGTCCAGCGCTCGCGCATTATCCAGGCGATCCGCGAATTTTTCCTGAACCGGCGCTATCTCGAGGTCGAAACCCCGATGATGCATCCGATCCCCGGCGGCGCCTCGGCGCGCCCGTTCAAGACCCATCACAATGCGCTCGACATGCAACTCTACCTGCGCATTGCCCCCGAGTTGTACCTGAAGCGGCTGGTGGTTGGCGGATTCGAGAAGGTGTTCGAAATCAACCGCAACTTCCGCAACGAAGGCATCTCGACGCGCCACAATCCTGAATTCACGATGCTCGAGTTCTATTGCGCGCACCGCGACTATACCTATTTGATGGTGTTCATGGAGCAGATGATTCGCGACGTCGCCGGGACCGTGCTCGGCACCGCCAAAATCACCTATCAGGGGCGCGAGATGGATCTTGAAAAGCCCTTCGAACGGATCACCATCGCGGGTGCGATAAAAAAATACCATCCGGAGATTACCGACGACATGCTCAAGAACCGGGACGCGCTGACAGCCAAGTTGAATGAACTCAAGATTGCATTCCGCGCGCAGGACGGCATCTACGGCCTGCAACTGACGCTGTTTGAAAATACCGTGGAAGCGCAGTTATTCGAGCCGACCTATGTTTATCATTACCCGGCCGAAGTGTCACCCCTCGCACGCCGCGACGATCTCGACCCTGATTTCACGGAGCGCTTCGAGTTGTACATGGCCGGGCGCGAGATCGCCAACGGTTTTTCCGAACTCAACGATCCCGAGGATCAGGCCGCGCGCTTTCAGGCGCAGGTCCGGCAGAAGGACGCCGGCGATCACGAAGCGATGCATTACGACGCCGACTACATCAACGCGCTTGAATACGGCCTGCCACCGACGGCCGGCGCCGGCATCGGCATCGACCGGCTGGTGATGTTGTTGACCGACAGCGCCAGCATCAGGGACGTGATCCTGTTTCCGCAAATGCGCGCTGAGTAACCCGCCGCGCGCCGCCATGCACGCTCCTATCTGGCAACCCTCCGCGGCAGCGATGGCCGCCTCGAACATGACCGCGTTCATGCGCGCGGCCGAACGCAAACACGCGATAACGCTGCCCGATTACGCCGCGCTGCATGCGTGGTCGGTCGGCGAGCGTGAAAAATTCACGCGCCTGCTGTGGGAGTTCTGCGGGGTTATCGCCGAACGCCAGGGCGACGTCGTGCTTGAGCACCGCGACCGCATGCCTGGCGCGCGCTGGTTCCCGCAGGCGCGCCTGAATTTCGCCGAGAACCTGCTGCGCCGCCGCGACCGCGAAGCAGCACTCATATTCTGGGGCGAGGACCGGGTCAAGAGCAGCCTCACGTTCGCCGAGTTGTACCACGAAGTGTCGCGGCTCGCGCAGGCATTGCGCGCCGGCGGGGTGAAGACCGGCGACCGCGTTGCGGCCTACATGCCGAACATTCCCGGCGCCGTGATCGCCATGCTAGCCGCCACCAGTATCGGCGCCATCTGGTCGTCATGCTCGCCGGATTTCGGCGTGCAGGGCGTGCTCGACCGCTTCGGCCAGATCGAACCGCGCATATTGTTCAGCGCGGACGGTTATTTCTACAACGGCAAAACCATCGATGTGCTGCCGCGACTGGCTGAAATCGTCCGCCAACTGCCGTCGGTCGAGCGCGTGATTGTGGTGCCCTACACGCAGCGCTCGCCGGCGCTAGCCAGCGTGCCGCGGGCCATCGACGTGCATGCCTTCATGGCGCCCTATACCGCGCGCGATATCGAATTTGCGCAACTCCCGTTCAATCACCCGCTCTACATTCTGTATTCGTCCGGCACCACCGGCGTGCCCAAATGCATCGTGCACGGCGCCGGCGGCACCCTTTTGCAGCACCTGAAGGAACAAGTGCTGCACGTCGACATCAAACGCGGCGACCGCCTGTTCTTTTTCACGACCTGCGGCTGGATGATGTGGAACTGGCTCGCGTCGGGACTCGCCGCCGGCAGCACCTTGTTGCTCTACGACGGCTCGCCGTTCCTCGGCAACGGCAACATCCTGTTCGATTTCGCCGACGCCGCCGGCATGACGGTATTCGGCACCTCGGCCAAGTTTATTGACGCCATCGCCAAAGCGGGACTGCGCCCGGCGCAATCGCATCAGCTGGGTACCGTGCGCACCCTACTGTCAACCGGGTCGCCGCTGGTTCCGGAAGGCTTCGACTACGTCTATGAACATGTCAAACGCAACGTCTGTCTCGCATCAATGTCGGGCGGCACCGACATCATGGGAACCTTTGTCAACGGCAATCCGCTGCTGCCCGTATGGCGCGGCGAAATCCAGTGCGCAACACTCGGCATGCAAGTCGAGGTGTTCGACGACGACGGCAAATCGATAATCGGGGCAAAGGGCGAACTGGTGTGCACGGCGCCGTTTCCGTCGATGCCCGTCGGTTTCTGGAACGATCCGCAGGGGGAAAAATACCATGCCGCCTACTTCGAGAAATTCCCGAACGTGTGGTGGCACGGCGACTATGTCGAATTGACCGCGCACGGCGGCATGATCATTTACGGGCGCTCCGATGCGGTGCTCAACCCCGGCGGCGTGCGCATCGGCACCGCTGAAATCTACCGTCAGGTCGAACAACTTGATGAGATCGTCGAAAGCATTGTTATCGGTCAGGACTGGCCGCCGCAACAGCCGACCGACGTGCGCGTCGTGCTGTTCGTGCGGTTGCGCGACGGAATCACACTCGACGCGGCATTGATTGACAAGATCAAGCAGCACATCCGCACCAACACCACGCCGCGCCACGTGCCGGCAAAGGTCGTCCAGGTGGCCGATATTCCGCGCACCAAGAGCGGCAAGATCGTCGAACTCGCGGTGCGCCACATCGTGCATCACCGGCCGGTCAGGAATAGGGAGGCGCTGGCCAACCCGGACGCGCTGGAATTATTCCGCGACCGACCCGAACTCACTACCTGATGCCGTGAAATAGTTCGCGCTTGCGCCGTGATAACCTGGCTTATAATCACCCGTCTTCCTGATTGAAGGAGAGTCAAACATGAATCGTAACCAACAACATTTGTGGGTCGCCGCTATCGCGTGCATAGCGTGCGCCTTCTCGCTGGCGGCCGGCGCACAGGACTACCGCTATCAGAGCGCCGAAGACGCGGCCCGCCAGGGCGCGCAACCGGCCGCGCAACCACCGGCGCAAACCGTGCAGCAAATCCAGCAACAGCCGGCACCCGCGGTGCCCGCCCCCGCGCCATGCGCAAACTGCGGCACCGTCGACTCGATCCGCGTCATCGAAAAACAGGGCGAAGGCAGCGCGGTGGGCGTCATCGCCGGCGGCTTGCTCGGCGGGCTGCTCGGCAACCAGATCGGCCAGGGCCGCGGCAACACGGCGGCGACTATCGTCGGCGCGGCCGGCGGCGCCTACGCCGGCAACCAGGTCGAGAAGAACATGAAGAAAGCCTCGACTTACGATGTTGGCGTGCGCATGGACGACGGCAGCGCACGCACGGTGAGCTACACGGTCGAGCCGGGCTTTCGCACCGGCGACAAGGTCAAATTCATCGACGGCAAGCTGGTCCGTAACTAACGGAACTCCGCTTCAGTGAATTCAGCGGGTCAGAGCACCCGCTGACACCGGGGATGCGCGCAGAATCAGCGCTTGCCCTAATTCAGGTTCCAGATCTGCCACCACGGCGTGTTCTTCACAACCTTGCCGCTCAGATATTTGCTATTGGGAAAGTTGGCTTTCATCACGCGCTCGGCGTCGTTGCGCAAATCCGTCATGCCCAGTTTGTCATAAGCCTGCACCAGCAGCAGCAAGCCCTCTTCGTTGGCCGGCGCTTTAGGGTAGGTTTTGAGCGCGTACTGTGTGCGATTGACTGCCGCCACATAGGCGCCTCGCTTCATGTAATAGCGCGCGACATGCACCTCGTGCGATGCCAGCGCATTGACCAGATAATTCATGCGCTCAATCGAGTCCGGCGCGTATTTGCTATCCGGAAAGCGAGTCACCAGATCGCGGAAGGCATCGAACGACTCGCGCGCCGCCTTTGGATCGCGTTCGGTCATGTCCTGGCCGCTGAATGAGCTGGCGAGTTTGCCGAGCACGCCCAGATCTTCGTTGAAGTTGGCGAGCCCCTTCAGGTAGTACGCATAGTCAACGCTGGGGTGATTCGGATGCAGCTTGATAAAACGGTCCGCCGCCGCGATCGCGGATGCGACGTCCTTGTCCTTGTAATAAGCGTAGGCGATCTCGAGCTGTGCCTGCTGCGCAAAGCGCCCATAGGGATAGCGCGCCTCAAGCTTCTCGTACAGTTTGATGGCCTTTTCATAATTACCTTCGGTCAAGTTGGTCTTGGCCTCCGAGTACAGCTTGTTCGCCGACCAGGCCTTGGTTTCGTCGACCTGCTCCGGCAGCAACCCGCACGCGCCCAGGCACAGCACCAGAATTAAAGCTAAACTTGAACGCATAAATGACCCTCGCGCGGAAATCGAAACCCTTGAATTATAACGCAACCGTGCCGGCCGCCGAGCCGCCGCGGCTGATGCTGGTGCTGCCGCCCGCCTGCGCCGGACAGCGGTTGGACCAGGCATTGGCGGGTTTGTTGCCGCAATTTTCACGCAGCCGGCTGGCGCAGTGGATCCGCGACCGGCGCGTCGAACTCGACGGACATCCGGCGCTACCCAAGGCCAAAGTCTGGGGCGGCGAACACGTGATGGTCCACCCGGTTCCCGATCCGGCGGCCACTGCCGCCGCGCCGGAAGCCATCGCGCTCGACGTCGTCTACGAAGATGCCGCGGTGCTGGTTATCGCCAAGCCGGCCGGGCTCGTCGTGCATCCGGGGCGCGGCAACTGGAGCGGCACGCTCCTTAACGCGCTGCTCGCCCATGCGCCGCAGCTGACGTCGATGCCGCGCGCGGGCATTGTGCACCGGCTCGACAAGGAGACCAGCGGCCTGCTCGTCGTGGCCAAGTCGCTGGAAGCGCAAACCAGCCTCGTGCGCCAGTTGCAGGCGCGCACGGTCAAGCGCGAATATCTGGCGCTCGTGCACGGGCGGGTCACGCGCGACGGCACGATCGAGGCGCCCATAGGCCGCCATCCCGTCCAGCGCACGCGTATGGCGGTGGTTACGCGCGGCCGGATTGCCATCACTCATTATGCAGTGCTGCAGCATTTTGCGCGGACCACGCTCCTGTGCTGCCGGCTCGAAACCGGCCGCACGCATCAGATTCGCGTGCACCTGCAGGCGCTGGGCAATCCGCTGGTCGGCGATCCGGCCTATGGCAAAAAACGCAGTGCCGATGCTTTGCTCGCCGGTTTTCCACGCCAGGCGCTGCACGCGACGCGCCTTGAATTCGAGCATCCGGTGAGCGAGAAAACCGTCGCATGGGAAGCGCCGCCGCCTGCCGATATGCGCGCCCTGCTCGCGGCGCTCGAAGCGCAGCGCGGCAGCGGCGCGTGAATCCGCCACTCGACTGGATCGCGCCTGACTGGCCGGCGCCGCCGCGCGTCAGAAGCCTGATCACCACGCGCAATGGCGGCGCGAGCACCGGCGCGCATGCGAGCTTCAACCTCGGACTGCGCGCCGGCGACGACGAGGCAGCCGTACTTGCCAACCGTGCGCAGCTGCGCGCGCACCTGCCGCGCGACCCGG
>JAYVME010000202.1:0-4901 GCA_043759115.1 Betaproteobacteria bacterium
TGGTGCCCGCCGAGGCCGAGATCGTGATCGAAGGTTATATCGACACCGAGTACGTCGAGCCCGAAGCGCCGTTCGGCGAATCGCACGGCCACGTCGCGCTGGAGGAATACAACATGCCGATGCGGGTGACCGCGATCACGCATAGAAAGAAACCGGTGATCCCGTCCTACATCAGCCAGGTGGCGCCGAGCGAATCGAGCGTGATCAAGCGCGTCGCCTACGAACCGTTGTTTCTCGCGCATCTGCGCGGCACGCTCGGTATCCGCGGCGTGAAACGCGTGTCACTGCACGAGCCGCTGACGGGACTGTTGCGCGTCACGCTCGTCACGGTTGAGAAGGGCACGCCGCGCAGCGAGATTTGGCGTGCGCTCGAAGGCGCGGCGTTTTTCAAGGGCGACTGCGGCAAGATCTGCATCGCGGTCAACGAGGACATCGACCCCGACAATGCGAACGCGCTGTTGTGGGCGATGGCCTACCGCATGAACCCGGTCGAGGACGTGCGCACGCTGCCGCATCGCGGCCAGGGCCACGGTCCCAAGCGCGAGAGCGAGCACGAGGAAGACTCGACACTCCTGATGGACGCGACTATGAAGGGCGACATGCCGCCGTTAGCACTCCCGACGCAGGAATACATGGAGCGCGCGAAAAAAATCTGGGAACGCCTCGGCCTGCCTGCGCTGCGTCCGCAGGCGCCGTGGTTCGGCTATTCGCTCGGCGACTGGCTGCCGCAGTGGGATGCGGCCGCCAAGCGCGCGGCCACGGGCCAGTATCTTGAAAACGGCCGCATCAGCGAGCAGCAGCGGAAGAAGGGCATCAAGCCCGAAACCAAGTTCAGACCCGGCAACGACTAGACGTATCTCGAAAAAAACAGGTTGTGACTCGTGGCAATCAAGAAATCCGAACTCTATAGCTCGCTGTGGTCCCTTTGCGATGAACTGCGCGGTGGCATGGATGCCAGCCAGTACAAGGACTATGTGCTGGCGATGCTGTTCATCAAATACGTCAGCGACAAATACGCCGGCGTGCCCTACGCGGCGATCACTGTTCCCGCGGGCGCAAGTTTTAAGGACATGGTCGCGCTCAAGGGCAAGAGCGACATCGGCGACCAGATCAACAAGAAGATCATCGGCCCGCTGGCTAATGCCAACAAGCTGTCCGATATGCCGGACTTCAACGACGCCACCAAGCTCGGCACCGGCGACGAGTTGGTTAAGCGGCTTGGCAACCTGATCGCGATCTTCGAGAACCCGGCACTCGACTTCTCGAAGAACCGCGCCGAGGGCGATGACATCCTCGGTGATGCTTATGAATATCTCATGCGTCACTTCGCCACCGAGAGCGGCAAGAGCAAGGGCCAGTTCTATACGCCTGCCGAAGTCAGCCGCATCATGGCGAAGATCATCGGCATTCACGACGCGAAGACCACGAACAATACAACGGTGTATGACCCCACCTGCGGCTCCGGTTCGTTGCTGCTGAAAGTAGGCGATGAAGCCAGCGCCAAGGTGACGCTGTACGGACAGGAAAAAGACGCCGCCACTTCCGGCCTCGCGCGCATGAACATGATCCTGCACAACAACCCGACGGCGCTCATCAGGCAGGGCAACACGCTGGCCAATCCGCTCTTCACCAGCGACGATGGCCAGTTGAAGACCTTCGACTACGTGGTCGCTAATCCGCCATTCAGCGACAAGCGCTGGAGCACCGGCGTGAATGTCGAAGACGATCCACACGAGCGCTTTCAGCAATTCGGCGCGCCGCCTGGCAAGCAGGGTGATTACGCCTATCTGCTGCACATCGTGCGCTCGCTCAAGAGCACCGGCAAAGGCGCCTGCATTCTGCCGCACGGCGTTTTGTTTCGTGGCAACGCCGAGGCCGACATCCGGCGCAATCTTATCCGCAAGGGCTACATCAAGGGCATCATCGGCCTGCCGCCCAATCTCTTCTACGGCACCGGCATTCCCGCCTGCATCATCGTCATCGACAAGGAAAACGCGCACAACCGCAAAGGCATTTTCATGATCGACGCCAGCGCGGGCTATCTCAAAGATGGCAACAAGAACCGCCTGCGCGACATGGACCTCCATCAGATCGTCGATGCGTTCAACAAGCGGCTGGAGATCGCCAAATATTCGCGCATGGTCAGCGTCGAGGAAATCGAGAAGAACGATTTCAACCTCAACATCCCGCGCTACATCGACAGCCAGCAGGCCGAAGACATCCAGGACATCGAAGGCCATTTGCGCGGCGGCATCCCTGCTCGCGATGTCGATGCGCTGGGCAAATACTGGGCGGTGTGCCCGCAGCTACGAAAAAAATTGTTCAAGCAAAATCGTCCCGGCTATCTCGATCTCGCGGTTGAAAAAGTGGCGATCAAGCCCACGATCTATGAACACCCGGAGTTCGTGACCTTCATCAAGAGCATGAACGACCTGTTTGCCGACTGGCGGCAGCGCAGCATTAAAACGCTCAAGAGTCTGAAGGTGGGTTGCCATCCCAAGGACGTCATCCATGATCTTGCAGAAGACCTGCTTGCTCACTACACGGCAAAGCCGCTAATTGATAATTACGACGTCTATCAGCACCTGATGGACTACTGGGCCGCAACCATGCAGGACGACTGTTACCTCATCGCCGCCGATGGCTGGCAGGCCGAGACCTACCGCATCATCGAAAAGGACAAGAAGGGCAAGGAGAAAGACAAAGGCTGGACCTGCGACCTCGTGCCCAAGCCGCTGATCGTTGCCCGCTACTTCGCGAAAGAACAAGCGGCTATCACCACGCTTGAGGCCGAACTTGAAAGTCTTACCGCACAGATGACGGAGATGGAAGAAGAACACGGCGGCGAGGACGGCGCGTTCTCGGAACTGGACAAGGTGATCAAGGAGCGGCTGATCGAGTTGATGCACGACTTCGTGCTGTTCGACGGTGGTACGAAGAAGCTGCCGCGCGTGCATCAGTATTTCGGCGTCAAGGCGGCGCAGGCGCACGTTCATCGCCGCGAGGGCGGCATCATCTGGCACACGCAGGGCAGCGGGAAGAGCATCGTCATGGTGCTGTTGGCGAAGTGGATTCTGGAGAACAATCCGAACGCGCGCGTCGCCATCGTCACCGACCGCGACGAACTGGACAAACAGATCGAAGGTGTTTTTACCGAGGCTGGCGAACCGATCACCCGCACCAGCAGCGGGCGCGACCTGATGACCCAACTCGGGCAGGCCAAGCCGCGCCTGCTGTGCTCGCTCGTACACAAGTTCGGCCGGCGCGAGGTCGACGATTTCGAGCAGTTCATCAAAGAACTCGCAGCGCAGCCCTGCCAGACCGTGGGTGAAATATTCGTGTTTGTGGACGAATGCCATCACACGCAAAGCGGCAAGCTGCACCGCACGATGAAGGCGCTCATGTCCAATGCGATGTTTATCGGTTTCACCGGCACGCCGCTCTTGAAGCAGGACAAGCAGACCAGCCTTGAAGTCTTCGGCGGCTACATCCATACCTACAAATTCAGCGAGGCGGTGGAAGATGAGGTGGTGCTCGACCTTGTTTATGAAGCGCGGGACATCGATCAGCATCTGGGCTCTGAGGACAAGATCGATGCATGGTTTGATGTCAAGACCAAGGGCCTGAACGAGTGGCAGAAGGCCGCACTGCGCGAGAAGTGGGGCACGATGCAGAATGTGCTCAGTTCGCGCTCGCGCATGGAGCGGGTGGTGCAGGACATTATTTATTAATGCCGGCCGCGCGCGCTCCCGCACCACCGACGAAGGACATCCGCATGACAGCTGCATTGAAACCCATCCGGCGCGTCGTCACTGGCAACGACGAGCACGGCCGATCACGCGTTCTGTTCGACAGCGCGGCGCCGAACGCAAATCCGGGGCCGATCCGTCCGGGCACGGGCATGACCGATATCTGGGTGTACAAGGAAAGTCCCGCCCCGCTGTCCGGCGTGCGCGACGATGGCAACCTGCCGTTCAATTTCGAGCCGCCGGACGACGGCGGACATCTGCGCATCGTGCAGTCGCCGGCCAAGCCGCCGGGTTACGATCCGGCCCGCGACCCGAAAGCGGTGCCGCTACACGAGCCGCGCCAGCGCCTGGGCGGCACGTGGGACAAGGGGGGTGCTAACGCATTCTCCTCGCCGGTGCACAAATCCGAGACCGTCGATTGCGGCATCCTGCTCGAAGGCGAGCGCGTGCTGCTGCTCGATGATGGCGAACACGTGATGAATCCCGGCGACGTGGTTGTGCAGCTCGGCAACTGGCACGGCTGGTGCAATCCGCATGAAGGCAGCCTGATGGCTTTCGTCATGATGGGCGCGAAGTATCAGGATTGAGGACTGAGGACTGAGTAATTATGAGCGTACAAGCGAAGCCGGTACGGCGCATCGTGTGCATCGATGAAAACGAAAAATCCCACGCGATTTCGGATGCGCCGGTCACCGATGTCCGCACCGACCTCGCACGCCCGGGCTACGCATCGACGCGCATCTGGGTAACCGATCGTACACCCGCGCGCATCGCAGGCATCACCGACACGCTGCACCTGCCGCACACGCTGGAACCGCCCGCCGGCGGCTCGGTGTGCCGCATCGTCACATTCCCGCCCGACGCTACGTACAAGGGCAAAGTCGGCGCGCGCGACGTGCAGGCGTTCTTTGCTTCGATGGGGTCGCCCGCCGCCTCGACCTATGCCGCCAACGCGCCGCATCCGTACATGCAGAAAACGCGTACGCTCGATCTGTGCCTCGTCCTCGCGGGCGAAATCACGCTCGTACTCGACACCCAGGAAGTGCACTTGAAAGCCGGCGACACCGTCGTGCAGCGCGGCACCAATCACGCTTGGAGTAACCGCTCGGATAAGCCGTGCACGATTGCGTTCTCGGTGCACGACGGCAAGTA
>JAYVME010000203.1:0-4875 GCA_043759115.1 Betaproteobacteria bacterium
CCGTCGGAAGTCGCCGCCGGCATGACCAGCAACGACGCGTTCAAAGCGCTGGTGCTGACGTGTCTTGCGCACTTCGCAGCCAACCAGCGCGGCATGCTCGAGGCTGGCGATCCCGAATATCTGCACCAGATGCGCGTCTCCCTGCGCCGGCTGCGCTCGGTGTTCAGCACGTTCGCGCCGCTGCTACCGCCTGCGGTGCTGGCACCCCCGGTCGCGGAAACGCGCTGGCTCGCGCGCCTGCTCGGATCGGCGCGCGACTGGGATGTCTTCGCCACCGAGACGCTGCCGCCCGTCATGGCGCGTTATGCGGAACATGCCGGCCTCGCGGCGCTCACGCGCGCGACCGCGCGACTGCGCGTCACCGCCAACCGCCGGGCGCGGCGCGCAGTGGCCGCGGCCCGCGGTCAGGGATTGTTGCTGGCACTCGGCGCGTGGACCAGCGCCGAAACCTGGCTTGAGGCGCTCGATGACGCGCAGCGCGGCGAACTGCAGCGGCCCGCGATCGAATACGCGCGCGAGATTTTGAGCGCATCGCTCAAGCGCGTGCGCAAGCGCGGCAGGAAATTCGCGGACCTGGCACCGGCGGATTTGCATCGTCTGCGCATCGCCGCCAAGAAGCTGCGCTATGCGACCGAATTCTTTGCGCCGTTGTTCGACGGGAAACCGGCGCGCGAGTACCGGGCCGTGCTCGCGCGCCTGCAGGATGCGCTCGGCGCCTACAATGACGCGGTAAAAATGACGCTCTTCGCCGAGCGCGCAAGCCGCGGCCTGACGGAAGCGCCGGCGGACGAAGCGCGCGGCATCATGCTCGGGTGGAGTGCCGGCATGCAGGACGCGGGTACGCGGTACCTTAAGCGCGTGTGGAAGGACTTCCGCCGCGCCGAGCCGTTCTGGAAGTAACGGCACCTAACATTTGGTCAATTCAAACTCTCAACGCAGAGGACGCCGTGGACGCAGGGGTTCGCAGAGGAAAACCTATAAATTATGATCTATGGTGATTCAATCCTGACGTTCTGACCCCGCGCACCTCCGCGTCCTCCGCGTCCTCTGCGTTGAGCGGTTGATCTGCTTAAGATAGTGCCATTGGGGTGTAACCCCCTTGTTCACGCACTGCATCGCGCGCTGCGCTTTAGCGCTTCTTTTATTTAATCAATGCCTCCTCTGAAGTGGGGGATATACAAGGGGGCGCCCCTTTTTCAATTTCAACGCCCGCAGCGCAGGATGCGCTTTAGCGCTTCGGCGTAACACGCCTTCCACCGAAGTGGGGGATATACAAGGGGGCGTAACCCCCTTGTTCAATTTCAACGCCCGCGGCGCAGGATGCGCTTTAGCGCATCCTAAGCCGCCTGCGCCTCGACGCCCGCCTCCAGCTCGCGCAATGATTTGATATCGAGCTTGAAACCCGCCGCCGCCCATTCCTCGATTTCCTCCTGCAGCGCGGTGACCGTCAGCGGATTGGCGGCGAGCCAGTCGCGATCGACGCCGAGCCGCAGCGTATGCCCGTTCACCCGGGCATCGAGCACGGGCAGCGTGATGTCCGCGCGGCTGCGGTAAATCAGCGCGGCGAGCCTTAACCCCATCACCATGCGCCAGTCGACGACCTCGACATCCTGCGTGAAAATTTTCTTCAATGTCCGGCGGTGCGCGAGAACCAGCGTGGCGAGCCGCCATTGCTCCATCTTCGAAAAACCCGGCATGTCGGCGTTCTGCACGATATACGCCGAATGCTTGTGATAGCCGCTGTAGGCGACCGAAATGCCGATTTCGTGCAGTTTGGCCGCCCACGCGATGTAGTGCGGCGCGGCTTCGTCGCTCACCTCGGCGCCCGCGGTGAAGCGCCGGTAGAGCGACAACGCGAGGCTCGCCACGCGGCGCGCCTGCTTCGAATCGACGTGGTAGCGCTGCATGAATTGCGACACCGTGATGTCGCGCATGTCGTGATGCTGAAAGCGCCCGAGCAGATCGTAGAGTATGCCCTGCCGCATCGAGCCGCTGGCGACCGCCATGGATTCGATGCCGAGTTCCGCGAGCGCTGCCGACATAATCGCGAGCCCGCCCGGCAACACCGGCAGGCGGTCGTTCTTGAGGCCCGCCAGATCGAGCCGCGTAACATCGCCGGCCTTGATCAGCGCCGAGCGCAGGCGATCCAGCCCGTCCGGCGTGATGCCGGCTTCGGCATAGCCGTTCAACTGGAGAATTTCGGCCAGCGCACGGGCGCTGCCGGACGAGCCCACCGCGTGCTGCCACTGGCCTTTGGCGAAACCACGCACCATGGTTTGCAGTTCGGCGCGCGCGGCAAGTTCGGCCTCTTTCATCGCGCTCTTGGTGACTTCACCGTCCGGGAAGTACTTGAGGCTGTAACTGACGCAGCCCATGTAGAGGCTGTCGAGCCGCAGCGGTTTTAATCCGCGCCCGATGATGAACTCGGTCGAGCCGCCGCCGATGTCGACCACCAGACGCTTGTCCTTGGACACCGGCAGGCTGTGCGCGACACCGACGTAGATCAAACGCGCTTCCTCGCGCCCCGCCACCACCTCAATCGGAAATCCGAGCGCCGCTTCGGCCAGTTTCAGAAAAGCGGCGGCGTTCTTGGCAACCCGCAGCGTATTGGTGCCGACCGCGCGCACGCCGTGCGGATCGAAGCCGCGCAGGCGTTCGCCGAATCGCCGCATGCAGTCGAGCGCGCGGTTCTGCGAATCTTCGTCGAGGCGCTTCTCGCGGTTGAGGCCGGCGCCGAGGCGGATCGGCTCGCGCAGGGAATCGAGGGGGTAGAGCTGATCACCGACGACACGCGCAACTTGCAGGTGGAAGGAGTTGGAACCGAGGTCAACTGCGGCGAGCGTGGAGTAAACCGCCATGATTTCTGATTGAGTCCCTCGTCAGCGTCGGTGTATCGGTCAATTCAGGGTGGTCACGTGCAGGTGAAGTATAGGTAATTTGGCGCGACGACGCCACGGTTTTTTGCGCGGCGGCAGTTGCCAATTTCAACTCCACTACCGGCACGGCAGGCGGCACGCGTCGCGCACTGGCTGGGGCTTGCGTGTAAGATTGCGAGTCGTCGCTAGGGAGGCGAACAACGCCGCAGAACAATGACTCCGGAACAACAGGCGCGGCAACAAATCGATGCACAACTTATCGCCTGTGGCTGGGCGATACAGGACTACGCGCAATTCAATCCTGCGGCCGCACCCGGTATCGCGCTCCGTGAAGTTCCGCTCAAGTCCGGGCAATGCGATTATCTCCTGCTCGTCGATCGCAAGCCGGTCGGCGTGATCGAAGCCAAGAAGGAAGGCACGCTGCTCTCCGGTGTTGAAGAGCAAACCGCGCATTACGCGGTAAATCTTCCTGCGTTCTTCAAGGTGACTCGCGACGAATTGCCATTTCTCTACGAGTCCACCGGCGTCGAAACACATTTCCGCAGCACGCTCGATCCCGAACCACGCTCGCGGCACGTGTTCACATTCCACAAGCCCGCAACTCTTGCTGAATGGGTGTCGGACGCCGATACGCTACGCGCCCGCCTCGCAACAATGCCGGCCGCGTATCCGCTCGTGAAAACCGGCATGCGCGATTGTCAGGTCGAGGGCATCACGCATCTGGAACAGTCGTTCGTCGCTGCCAAACCGCGCGCCCTGATTCAGATGGCGACCGGCGCGGGCAAAACCTACACTGCATGCGCTTTCACCTACCGCCTCATCAAACATGCCGGCGCCAAGCGCGTACTGTTTCTGGTGGATCGCGCCAACCTCGGGCGTCAGGCAATGGCGGAGTTCCAGCAATTCGTCACGCCCGACACCGGCCGCAAGTTCACTGAGCTTTACAACGTCCAGCACCTCACCTCGAACCAGCTCGATTCCGTCGCACGCGTAACCATCTGCACCATCCAGCGCCTTTACTCGATGCTGCGCGGCGAGGAACTCGATGAAGACATCGACGAGAAATCCGGGTTCGAGCTGGCTATCGCTGATGACCGCCCCAAAGACGTCGCCTACAATTCTGCGATTCCGATCGAATTTTTCGATTTCATCGTCACCGACGAATGCCACCGCTCGATCTACAACCTCTGGCGTCAGGTGCTCGAATACTTCGACGCCTTTCTTATCGGCCTGACGGCCACGCCCTCGAAGCAGACCATCGGCTTCTTCGGTCAGAACCTCGTAATGGAATACAACCACGAGCGCGCCGTGGCCGACGGCGTCAACGTCGGCTATGACGTCTATCGCATCCAGACGCAGGTCACCGCGCAGGGCAGCAAAGTTGACAAGGGTTACTATGTAGATAAGCGCAGCAAGGAAACGCGCAAGCGCCGATGGGAGCAACTCGACGAAGACCTCGTCTATACCGCGCAGGAACTCGATCGCTCGGTCGTCGTGCCGTCGCAAATCCGCACAGTGCTGCAAGCCTACAAGGACGCTCTGTTCACCGAACTCTTCCCCGGCCGCACGCTTGTGCCGAAAACACTGATCTTCTGCAAAGACGATTCGCACGCCGAGGACGTCGTTCATCTCGTGCGCGAGGTGTTCGGCAAAGGCAACGACTTCGCCAAGAAAATTACTTATAAGACGTACAACCCCGAAACCAAACGCTACGAGAAATCCGAGACGCTGATCCAGGAGTTCCGAACGTCACCGCAGTTGCGTATCGCCGTCACGGTGGACATGATCGCCACCGGCACCGACATCAAGCCGCTCGAATGCCTGCTCTTTCTGCGCGACGTTCGCAGCCGCGTCTATTTCGAACAAATGAAAGGCCGTGGCACCCGCGTGCTTACGCCCACCGATCTGCAAGCCGTCAGCGGCGCCGACGCCCGCGCCAAGACCCACTTCCTCATCGTGGACGCCGTGGGCGTATGCGAAAGCGACAAGACCGACTCCC
>JAYVME010000204.1:0-4867 GCA_043759115.1 Betaproteobacteria bacterium
AGATTGAATTATTACGATAGCATAGCTACGCGGGTACGAGTAAATCCCATCACCCATCCTCGCTCCAAAACTGCGGTGCATGTTCCAGGTGCAACGCGTCGCTCGGCGGTCCCCGCTCCCGCAAGCGGGCCTGCGGCTAACGAGTCGCGGGGACTACCCCTTCACTGCTTCATCACGCTCGTGTATACGATTTCGACAAACTGCTCGGGCTTGAGAAAGCCATTTCCCCACGCCGCGTCGAATTCTTTGGTGGGTTTGGCTGCGATCACCTGTGCGAGCGTTTTCTTCGCTTTTACCAGCGCCGTAACTTTCGCGGAAACCGTGGCGAGCATGTCGCGATAGGCCTGGAGTTCGCGTTTGTTCGACAGCGGCCCGTGGCCGGGAATGATTTTCGTCGTGTCGTCGGACATGCGCAGCACGCGGTCGGCCGCCGCCAGCATGCCCCTCACCGAGCCGTTGGTGCCGGTGTCGATGAACGGGTAGAGGCCGTTGAAATAGGTGTCGCCCATGTGTATCACGTTGGCGTTGCGAAAGCGGATGATGACGACACCGGATTTACCGAGGTTCTCGTTGCCGCCGGTATGATCGAAATGCCAGTGGGTGTTAAGCAGAAAGCGCACCGGCTTGTCCGAAATCGCCTTGATCGCGGCGAGTATCCGCGGCGTCAACGGCGCAAACTGGTCATCGATCAGGAACACGCCGTCCTCGCCGGCCGACACGCCGATGTTGCCGCCTTCGCCTTCCAGCATGTAAATGGCGTCGGCAAGGCGGGTGGTTTTGATCTGCACTTTGTCGAAGCGGTCGGCTTGCGCGGCGGCGAACAAGCTGAACAAAACGGACCAGAGCGCGATGGCGAATTTCATGAGGTCTCCCGGGAAAATTTATTGGTCGAATCCTAACACGGCGACTTACAGCATGACGTGGCGGGTGGGCGCGATTCGAGGACGAAACGGCAGGCCCGGCGAATTTGCTAAACTGCACGGCTCCACACGAGGAAAGCAATCATGTTCAAGGCGATAGTCATCAGCAAGGCGGACGACCAGCAGCAGTGCGCGATTCGCGACGTGAACGACACGGAACTGCCGGCCGGCGATGTGACGATCAAAGTCGAATACTCGACCCTCAATTACAAGGACGGGCTCGCGATCACCGGCAAGGGGCCGGTCGTGCGCAAATTCCCGATGGTGCCCGGCATCGACGGCGCGGGTGTGGTCAGCGCGAGTTCGCATGCGCGGTTCAAGCCCGGCGACAAGGTTATTCTCAACGGCTGGGGCGTGGGTGAAGCGCACTGGGGCTGCCTCGCGCAAGCTGCGCGGCTGAAAGGCGATTGGTTGATCGCGCTGCCGGCGCAATTCACGACGCGCCAGGCGATGGCCGTCGGCACGGCGGGCTATACCGCGATGCTGTGCGTGTTGGCCCTCGAACAGCATGGCGTGACGCCCGACCAGGGCGATGTCCTGGTAACGGGCGCGGCGGGCGGTGTTGGCAGCGTCGCAACGGCGCTGCTTGCAAAGCTGGGTTACCGCGTCGTCGCGTCAACCGGACGGGTGGGGGAAACCGACTACCTCAAAGCACTCGGCGCGGCGGAAGTCATCGACCGCGCGACCTTGTCGGCGCCGGGCAAGCCGCTCGCCAAGGAGCGCTGGGCAGGCGCGGTTGATACGGTCGGCAGCCACACGCTCGCCAACGTCTGCGCGGGCATGCGCTATCGCGGCGCAGTGGCCGCGTGCGGTCTGGCCGGCGGCATGGATTTTCCGTCGTCGGTCGCGCCGTTCATTCTGCGCGGCGTCACGCTCTGCGGCATCGACAGCGTAATGGCGCCGCGCGCGCTGCGCGAGGCGGCGTGGGCGCGGCTCGCGCGCGATCTGGAGCCGTCCAGACTCGATGCAATGACCCGCGAGATAACGCTCGCCGCGGCGATTCCCGCGGCGGACGAACTCCTCGCCGGCAAGATACGCGGACGGCTGGTCGTCAACGTGAACACAGCGTGAGCACATGAACGAGTTTCAATTTACGCGTGACACCATCGAACGCGCGGCGGCGGTCGTTTACAAGACATTCGCGCCGACGCCGCAATTCGCGTGGCCGTTGCTCGGGACCGTGCTTGGCGCCGAAGTGTGGGTCAAGCACGAAAATTACACGCCGACCGGTGCCTTCAAGGTGCGTGGCGGACTGGTTTATTTCCATGAGCTCGTTGCCGGCGGCGCGCCACCGGCGGGCGTCATCAGCGCGACGCGCGGCAATCACGGGCAGTCGGTGGGCTACGCCGCGCGGAAAAACAATATCGCGGCGACCATCGTCGTACCGCACGGCAACAGTCGCGAGAAGAATGCCGCGATGCGCGCATTGGGCGTCGAACTCATAGAGCATGGCGTGGATTTTCAGGAGTCGCGCGAATACGCCGCGCGTCTGGCGGCCGGGCGCAAGCTGCACATGATTGCGTCGTTTCACCCGCATCTGGTGCGCGGGGTGGCGACCTATGCGCTGGAATTGTTCAATGCAGCGCCTGATCTGGCGACGGTTTACGTGCCGATCGGGCAGGGCTCGGGCATTTGCGGCGTGATCGCGGCGCGCGACGCGCTGGGACTGAAAACGGAAATCGTCGGCGTGGTATCCGCGCACGCGCCGGCCTACAAGCTGTCGTTTGAGGCGCGCAAGCACATCGAGCATGCGGTCACGACCGAACTGGCCGACGGCATGGCGTGCCGCGTGCCGGATGACGCGGCGCTCGACATCATCGGCCGGGGTGTTGCGCGCGTGCTGGCGGTGACGGATGAAGAGGTGGCCGCGGCCATGCGCCTGTACTTCAGCGCCACGCACAGCGTAGCCGAAGGCGCGGGTGCGGCGCCGCTGGCGGCGGCGTGCCAGGAGCGCGAACGCAACCGCGGGCGCAGGATCGCGCTGATCTTGTCGGGCGGCAACGTAGACCGCGACATGTTTGCGCGGGTGCTCGCCTGATTGCGCCGGGTCGCGAGTTTCAGGCGCAACACTAAAAGCGCATTTCAAAATAAAGGTAGCGCAGGCGACCCGCCTGCCCTGTTATCAAACGCCGGCGTATGCAGGCGAGTCGCCTGCGCTACCTGTCCATCGCACCGGCCGCCTTGACGATTATCTGGCATGGCTGTATCATTCATATATGAATAAAAAACCTGTCCGGCCCGGGAAGCGCGTGCCGACGCGGAACACCGGGCAGACAATGCACGCGCTGGTGCGCGTCGCGCACGCCGTTGAGGATCGTTGGGAACAGGCCCTCGCGCGGGTCGAATTGTCGGGACCCAAGTTTATTGCGCTGACGGTGCTGATGCAGGCGGGCGAGCCGTTAAGCCTGGGGGAGCTCGCCGCCAGGCTCACCTGCGTGCGCTCCAACATCACCCAACTCGTGGACCGCCTCGAGGCCGACAGGCTGGTCCGCCGCGTCGAAGACCCGACGGACCGGCGCGGTAAACGGGCGGCGGTGACGCCGCTTGGCGTGAAGCGTCAGGCGGCGGGTGCGCGGCAGGTGGCACAGGTGCAAAAAGAACTCGGCAAAACCCTCGCCGGGCTCGATCACGACGCGCTGGAGCGCGTACTGTCGGCGCTTGCGTAGCGGATTTTGAACGGCTCAATCAACGCCGTGGCATCGAATTTGGTCTGGGAGATATTTTGTGCGTTTAAATTATTTTTTTGTTGAGCAGCGCGGTGGTTTGCTGAAAGCAGGCGCAGTTGCGCTGGTCGCGTTGATGCTGGCCGGCTGCAACGGCAAAGGGCCGAACCAGGCGCCGCCGCCGCCGGAAGTCAGCGTGATCAAGGCGGTAACCCAGCCCATCACGGTGTTCGAGGAATACGTCGGGCAAACCGAGGCGGTGGATACCGTCGAAATCCGCGCCCGCATCAGCGGGCTCCTGGAACGCCAGGGGTTCGCGGACGGAGCGCGGGTCAAACGCGGCGATCTCTTGTTCGTGATCGACCGGCAGCCTTTCATCGCCGCGTTGGCGCAGACGAAAGCCGCCCTCGCGCAAACGCAGGCGGCGCATCTTAACTCGAAGCAGAACCTTGAGCGCATCCGGCCGTTGCTGGCCGACAAGGCGATCAGCCAGCAGGATCTCGACACCGCGATTGCGCGGGAAGGGACCGATGCGGCCAACGTCGACGCGGCCAGAGCCCAGGTCAAAGCAGCGGAACTCAATCTCGACTATGCGACGATACACGCGCCGCGCGATGGCGTGATCAGCAAGGCGCTGGTCAAACCAGGTGGCTTGGTCAATGCGTCGACGACGTTGCTGACGACGCTGTATTCGGTCGATCCGATTTACGTGAACTTCACGTTCAGCGAGCAGAAGCTGCTTGAACTGCAGCGCCAGTTGAAACGCAATCCCGGCGAGGACAACACCCGGTTGCCGCCGTTCCGGCTGCGGCTTGCCGACGGCAGCGAGTACAAGTCGAGCGGCACGCTCAATTTCGTCGACGCGGCGGTGGATGCGAAAAGCGGCACGCTGCAGGTGCGCGTGAAGGTGCCCAATCCCGAGCGCTTGTTGCGCGCGGGGCAGCTCGTGCGCGTGATTTTCCCGTCGCTGCAGGAATTGAACGCGATCCGCATTCCGCAGCAGGCGGTGCAGGAATTGCAGGGCAAGCGCTCGGTTTTTGTGGTCGATGCGGAAAGCAAGGCCGTGTACCGCGAAATCATCGCCAATACCCGGCTCGGCAACGACTGGGTGGTCGAGCGCGGTATTGAACCGGGCGAGATGGTGATCGTCGAGGGCGCGCAAAAAGTCCGGCCCGGCGCGCCGGTGAAACCGATAGTCGGATCTACTGATGCCAAGGACGACGCTAAGAAAGCCGGCGAAAAAGCGGGCGACGCCAAAAAAGGTGACGCGAAAAATGGCGCGAA
>JAYVME010000205.1:0-4863 GCA_043759115.1 Betaproteobacteria bacterium
ACCGGGCGCCGCGCCTTCCAGGTATGACTTGAGCGGCGGCGGCGCCAGTTCGGCGATGTACTGGTAGAGCCGGCGGTAGTCGTCGGCAAGTTCCGCGCCGAACAGCGGGTCGGTATTGTCGCCGAATGCGCTCGCGACGCGTTGCCAGTCCTCCGGCGTGAGGTGCGCGACCGCCAGCGGCAGCAATTGCTGTTCCTCCCTGCGCATGTGGTCCCAGTAAAATTCCGCGAACTCGTCGACTGCCGTCGCGAGCCGGTTGAGGCCGTTGACCGCGCCGTCGCGAAACGCGTGAAACGCGCTGCGCAACGCAGTGATCATCGGTGCGCCGCGCGCGTGATCGCGCTCCAGTTCGCCGACCAGTTTTTCTCCCTCGCTGGCGCGCCGCACCAATGCGGGAAACAGCACCTGGTCCTCCTTCGGGTGATGCAGGCGGTCCGGCACATTCTCGATATAGCGCAGCATCGCGTCGAACAAATCCAGGTTCCGCGCGCCGCCGGCGTCACGGTAGCGGGCGACGAGCGCCTGCATTGCGCCGAGCATGCGCGCGAGCGCGCGGTGTTCGTCCTTGATCAGCGCGATCGCGCGGGCTGCGGCGGGCGGCGGCAATGGTGTGTTCGTCATGGCATGACTCCGGAGCGGCTGATACAAACGCAAGAATGCCAAAATCCGTGGCGAGGCGGATTGATCCATATCAAGCGCGTGCTTGGGGGTTGCCTCGCGGCGGAGGAAATCCGCAGAAGCTTCGGTAGTAGAATGGCGAAAATTCACCGGGAGCGGCATTAATCATGTGGCGGACGGCAGCGGTAATACTGGCAGCGTTGGCTGGCGCGGGCATTTGCGCGGCGCAAAGTTACCCGACCAAGCCCATCCGGTTTCTGGTCGGTTTTCCGCCGGGCGGTACGTCGGACATACTCGCGCGCACGATCGGGCAGAAACTCAGCGACGCAGTTGGACAGCAGGTCGTAATCGAGAACCGTCCCGGCGCGGGAGGCAACATTGGCGCCGAAGCGGCGGCGAAATCAGCGCCCGATGGCTACACCCTATTCATGAGCACCACGTCGCAGGCGATCAGCGTGAGTCTGTACAGCAAACTGAACTACGACCTCGTCAGGGATTTCGCACCGGTTATTCAGGCGGTCAATTACACCAATCTGCTTGTCGTCCATCCGTCGCTTCCGGTTAAATCGGTCAAAGAACTCATTGCGCTCGCCAAGGCCAGGCCGGGCCAGCTCAACTACGGTACGGCCGGCAACGGCACGCCGCCGCACATGACGGGTGAATTGTTCAAGAGCTATACGGGCGTCAATATCCAGCACGTGCCCTACAAGGGTGGCGCGCCGGCGATCGCCGATTTGCTCGGTGGCCAGATCACGATCATGTTCGACAACGTGCCGCCGCTCTTGCCGCACGTGCAGGCGGGCAAGATGCGGCCGTTGGCGGTGACGAGTCTGAAACGCATCAACGTGCTGCGCGACGTGCCGACGCTGGATGAAGCGGGGCTCAAGGGTTTCGATTCGGTGGCGTGGAACGGCGTGCTGGCGCCGGCGGGAACGCCGAAGGAAATCATCGCGCGGCTGAATGCGGAAATCCTGCTCATCCTGAGTTTGCCCGACGTGCGCGAGCGTCTGTCGAGTCAGGGTGCCGATCCCGTTGGCGGTACGCCCGAGCAATTCTCGGCGCTGATACGCAGTGAAATCCAGAAATGGGCGAAAGTCGTCAAGGATTCCGGCGCCAAGATTGATTGATGTCCGATCGCACTCCACCCACGTATCTGACCACGCTGGCCGCGTTCGCAGCCGACACCACTCTCGAGAGTTTGAGCGCGGCGGCGCGTGAGCGCGCGCGCTGGATCATCGCGGACTGCATACCCGTCATCGCGGCGGGGATGCAGCAACGCGAGATGAAAGCGCTGGTTGGAAAACATCTCGCGCAGGCAGCGCCCAGTAGCGCGTGGGTGATCGGCACGGGCAGACGCGCGCCGGCAAGCGACGCCGCGCTGCTCAACGGCACGGCCGGCACCTGGCTTGAACTCGATGAGGGCAATCTGTTCGCGAAAGGGCATCCCGGCATCCAGGTCGTGCCGGCGGCGGTGGCGCTCGCGCAGGAGATGCAGGTGTCCGGTGCCGATTTGCTGCTTGCAGTCGCGCTCGGTTACGAACTCTCATCGCGTGTAAGCCGCGCGTCGAACGTGAAGCTGACGGTGCATCCGCACGGTACTTACGGCGTGATGGGTGCGGCGATCGCGGCCGGCAGGTTGAAGGGCTTCAATGCCGCGCAGATGCTGGAGCTCATCAATTGCGCGTCGACCATGGGCATGGCGACGAGCCGGCAGACGCTGCTCGACGGCGCCACCGTGCGCAATATCTTCACCGGCCACTCGGGCTATATGGGACTGATGGCGGCGCGGCTGGTCGAGTGTGGCTTCACCGGCGAGATCGACAGCGTGGCCGCGGTGTACGGGAAGATTCTGTCGGATACTTTCGACCCGGCACAAGTTGTCGCGGGCCTTGGCAGTGAATGGCTGATTGCGCAGAGTTATTTTAAATTGCATCCGACCGGACGCTACGCGCACTCCGCAATCGACGCGCTTGAAGACCTGCTGGCGAAGGTCGCGGGCGGCAGGCTGGACGTCGCGCAAATCGAACGCATTGAGGTGCGCGCCTACATGCTCGCCGCGATGCTCGCCGAGAAGCGTGTCATCAGCAGCTTCGGCGCGCGCTTCTCGGTGCCGTTTGCGCTGGCGAGCATTATTTATCACGGCCGCTCCGGGCTGAAGAGTTTTAATGACGAAGCGGTCGCGAACCCGCAAATCCAGGCGCTCGCGCAGCGCGTCGATTTGCAGGAGGACAAGACCTTCACGGCGCGTTACCCGGCCGAGCAGCCGGTGACCGTGCGCATCGTGATGAAGAACGGCGACGCTTACGAGGGGCACTGCATTGTCACCAAGGGCGAACCGGCGAACCCGCATCAGCCGGCGGAATTGACCGCCAAGTTTTTTGAACTCGGCACGCCGGTGTGGGGGCAGGCCGTGACGCAGAAGCTGTACGACGGCCTGATGCGGCTAGAGGATCAGCGCGACTTCAGCGCGTTTGCCGCAACGTTTGCTTTGTAATTAAAGGGGGGGGGCTCGCCATGCTCAAGACTCATGATCGCTACGACTACTCGGCCATCAGCAAGCGTCCTGATTACAGTTTTCCGGGGGGCAAGCGGCTGGCGGTGCATTTTTCTTTGAACGTCGAGCATTTCGCGTACGGCGAGGGGTTGGGCAATGATTACGGCGCGCCGCATCCGCAGCCGAACACGCGCAGCTACGCGTGGCGCGACTACGGCAACCGCGTCGGCGCGTGGCGTCTGCTCGAATTCGCGAACAAGTACGATCTGCCATTCGCCGTGCTGGTCAACACCGAGCTCTACGATTATTGTCCGGAACTGGTGGCCGCTTACAGCAGCCGCGGCGACGAGATCGTCGGCCATGGCCGCACCGATGCGGAACGCCAGGCGGACATGAATCCCGCCGAGGAGCGCGCGTGCATATTCGAAGCCGCCGCCAAAATCGAGCAGCATGAAGGCAGGAAGCCGCTCGGCTGGCTCGCGCCATACCTCTCGCAGACGCATGATTCGCTCGATCTATTGAAGGAAGCGGGCTTCCGCTACATGATGGATTGGCCGCTCGACGACCAGCCGGTGTGGTTTCGCACCAAGCACGGGCCGCTACTCTCGATTCCCTATGCGCACGACCTCAACGATTCGCTCGAGATCGTCTCGCGCCGCACGCCGCAGCAACTCTTTTGCGGCAGCCTGATCGATCAGTTCGACGAAATGAGTGAAGAGTCGGCGCGCCGCCCGCTGGTGATGGGGATCGTGCTGCACAGTTTCGTGCTCGGCCAACCGCATCGTCTGCGGCAATTCCGGCGCGTGGTCGAGCACATCCTCAACCATCGCGAAAACGTCTGGATCACGCGGCCGGGGGAAATCTGCAAGTTCATCGAGGCGCTGCCGGCGGGCATTGTGCCGGGCAGCGTAAAGTAAAACAATTTGTAACCGCCGATAAACGCCGATAGACGCCGATGTGATAAGTGATTGAGCGCTTAATATCTGAATTGCCTAATTACCTGATCACGGGTTTTTATCTGCGTTCATCGGCGTTTATCGGCGGTTACGCATTATTGTTTGAGATTGCCTTTGGTCAGCGAAACCGGAACCATCCCCGTTTGCCGTGCTCGACCCGCGCGACGAGGTCGGCAAGCGGTGTGTCTTGCAGCAGGCGGATCGATTTCTCGTCCGCGAAAGTGCGCGCATTGGCGGTGAAATCACCGGCGGCCACGTAGATGCAGTCCGCCGCGTCCTGCGCTTTTTTCGCGTCCAGCAAGTCGCGTAGCGGGCCGACGCCGGTCTGCGCGACTTTCCAGCGCTTGCAGCTAACCAAGGTGACGCGGCCGTTTTTATCGAGCTTAAGATCGACTGCGCCTTTGAATACTTCCGTCACCGCGTAGCCGTCGCGGCGGAAAGCTTCGCTGATGATCGCGGAAAAATTCTCCCACGGCATGCCGCGTATTTTGCCGAGCATCTCGGTGACGTTGGAGGCGCCCGGTGCGCGCAACTGGCGCCAGCCGGCGTAGCATGCGATGCCGAGAAACGGCAGCGCCGTGGCCACCGCCGCGAAATCGGGCAGCAACTGGCGCACGATCGCAAACAGTGCGCCGGCAGTGGCGACACTGATCCACCACGGCGCGCGCGACAATACGTAGAACAGCGTGTCCTTCTTGGCCATATTAGAATAGTCTTTTTTGCAACGCACGCGAAAACGAATCCCGGATTATATGAGCGACGCCGCACCACCGCCATTAAAAGGTATCAAGGTCG
>JAYVME010000206.1:0-10910 GCA_043759115.1 Betaproteobacteria bacterium
GGCCTCGAGCCCGCCCAGTTTGCGCCGCGCTATCCGCACCAGCTCTCCGGCGGACAGCGCCAGCGCGTCAACGTCGCGCGCGCGCTTGCGCTCGAGCCCAAGCTCGTCATCCTCGACGAGGCGGTTTCCGCGCTCGACAAATCGATCGAGGCCCAGGTGCTGAATCTCTTGATGGATTTGAAGCGCGAGCTGCGGCTCACTTACCTTTTCATTTCGCACGATCTTAACGTCGTGCAGTACGTGAGCGACCGCGTGTTGGTGATGTACCTTGGCAAAGTGGCGGAAATCGGGCCGGTCGAGCAGATTTACCACCGCCCGCTGCATCCCTACACGCAGGCGCTGCTCGCGTCGCGCACCTCCATGGATCCCGACATCAAAATCGAGCAATCGCCGCTCATGGGCGACCCGCCCAATCCGGTCAATCCGCCGTCAGGCTGCCGCTTTCGCACGCGCTGCCCGCTGGCGGAAGCGGTGTGCGCTGAAAAGGAGCCGCCGCTCACCGCGACAACCGGGGCGAACGATCATGCGGTCGCGTGCCACCTGCACGTGCCGGAATCCGGCCACAGCAAGGCGACAGCGCCGAACAAGTCACCGCAATGAAGACCGCGAAGTTGAATCCCGCGCTGGATGAATACGCAGCGCATCTGTTTACGCGCCTGCACGAAGTGTCGTTTGACGGGGTCGGTATCACGCGCGCAAGCTTCGGACCCGGCGAGGACGCAGCGCATGACGTGATCGCCGCCGCTGCCACGGCGGAAGACCTGCACGTCGAGCGCGACGGCGCGCGCAATCTCATCGTCACCCTGCCCGGCCGTGAACCCGCCGCGCCGTTTATCGCGTGTGGCTCACATCTTGATTCGGTGCCGCAAGGCGGTAATTTCGACGGCGCGGCCGGCGTGGTCGCCGCGCTGACCGCTGCGGTCCATATGAAACGCGCGGGCAGTGTACCGTTGCGCACCGTCAAAGTGATGGCGCTGCGCGGCGAGGAAAGCGCATGGTTCGGCAAATCATGGATTGGGGCGCGTGCGATGCTCGGCCGCCTGACGGTGGACGATCTCGCGCTCAAGCGCCATGCGACAGGCGAGACTCTGCGCGAATGCATGATCGCCGCCGGCGCCGATATGCCGCGCATCGAGCGCGGCGAGCCGCTGCTGGCCGCGCAGCGCTTCGCGGCCTACCTTGAGCTGCATATCGAGCAGGGCCCGGTGATGGTCGAACGCGGACTTCCGGTAACGGTGGTCACCGGCATCTTCGGCATCATGCGCCATATGCGAATAATCTGCCGCGGCAAGGCAGACCATGCCGGCGCCGTGCCGCGCTCGATGCGCAAGGATGCCGTAATCGCGGCCGCGGACCTGGTGACCCGTCTTGACCGCCGCTGGCGCGAAATCGTCGACGGCGGCGGCGAGTTGCGCGTGACTTTCGGCATCTTCGGTACCCAGCCCGACAAGCATTCGCTTTCGCGGGTGCCTGGCGAGGTAGAGTTCAGTCTCGACGCACGGGGGCTGCCGATGGAACTGGTCAGGGATTACTACGCGTTCCTGCATCGCGCGGCGCGCGCGGTCGAATTGGAACGGGGCGTTCGCTTCGAATTTGACCCGCTCCTGGAGTCGCCGCCGGCGCCGATGAGCGAGCACTGGATGGCGCATCTCGACCGCATCTGCGAAGAGTTCGGCATTCCACACGCGCGCATGCCGAGCGGCGCCGGCCATGATGCTGCGGTGTTCGTGCACGCCGGCGTCCCGACCGCGATGCTGTTTATCCGCAACCATCGCGGTTCGCACAACCCTGACGAGTCGATGGATATGGGTGATTTCATGGCGGGCACTGCGGTGCTCGCCGAAGCCCTGGCAAATCCCAAGCTTTAGGTTCCGGCTTAAATACTGCAAAGCGCCGGGGTTGGCGCCTCGCCGGCTAAAAAATATCGCCGCGCTCGTACTGCGGCGGCCACGCGATTTTGGTTTTCAGAACTTTCGCCGCATGCAGCGGCCAGTACGGATCGTTCAACATCGCGCGCGCCATGATGATCAAATCGGCCTGGCCGCTGGCGATGATCTGCTCGGCCAGCTCCGGTGCACTAATAAGACCGACCGCGCCGGTCGCGATGTCCGCGCGGCCGCGTAGCGCGGCGGCGAACGGCACCTGATAGCCCGGATGCAGGGTGATTTTCTGCTGCGGCGACAGCCCGCCGCTCGAGCAATCGATGAGATCGACTTTGCCACCGGCTTTCAGGAGCCGCGCGAGTTTGACGCTGCTTTCCAAATCCCAGCCGCCTTCGATCCAGTCGCTCGCCGAAATACGCACAAATAACGGCTTGTCATCGGGCCACTCCGAGCGTACCGCGTCGATGACTTCGAGCAGATAACGAACGCGGTTCTCGAAGCTTCCGCCGTACTTGTCCGTGCGCCGGTTCGACAACGGCGACAGGAATTCGTGAATCAGGTAGCCGTGGGCCGCGTGCAGTTCGAGGAGATCGAATCCCGCTTCGCGCGCGCGCCGCGTGCTGGCGACGAATTGCGCAACCGACTCGTTGATCGTCTTCTGATCCATCTCCAGCGGCATGCCGTAACCTTCGCTGAAAGGAAGCGCGGACGGCGCAATGATCTGCCAGCCGCCGTTCTCCAGCGCAAGCGGCTTGCCACCGTCCCACGGCCGCGCGGTCGAGCCCTTGCGTCCGGCGTGGCCGATCTGGATGCCGGCGACCGCGCCCTGCGATTTTATGAAGCGCACGATGCGCGCGAGCGCGTCGCGCTGTTCGTTGTTCCACAGCCCCAGGCAGTACGGCGTGATGCGCCCACGCGGTTCGGTGTGCACGACTTCGGTGAAAACGATGCCCGCGCCGCCGACCGCGCGCGAGGCGAGGTGCTGGAAATGCCAGTCGTTGGGCACACCATCGGTCGCCGAGTACTGGCACATCGGCGACACCATGATGCGGTTCTTCGCGGTGACCGCACGGAAAGTGACGGGACGGAAGATATGCGGCGTGGTGTCGCGTTGCAGAATCTTGCGGTCGTTTTCGCCGCGCGCGGCGTGCGGATTACTTTGTGCTGCTGTGTTCATCGCTTTACTCTTGAATTAATCGGCCCTGGCGCCGGAAGCGCGCACGAATTTACCCCATTTGTCGATTTCGTCCCGGATGAAAGCCGTGAAGCGCTCCGGCGAACTCGCCACCGGTTCCGCACCCAGCGCGAGCATGCGTTCTTTCATTTCCGCCGATGCGGCAAGGCGGCCGGCATCAGCGGCGATTTTATTGACCACGTCGACGGTCGCAAACGGCACGATGAAACGCACCGGTTTGGCGGGAAAAGTTTGCGCATGCGCGTTGAGCCCCGGCACGGCTGCCAGCGCGCATATCAGAAGCGCGGTATGCAGCGTTGCTGTCCGCTCAACCATCGGCGAGCCGTTTCATGACTGCGTACAACTTGGCCTTGGCCTCGAAACCGACACCCGGCACGTCCGGCATTTTCACGTAGCTGCTCTCGACCGGCATGTTGTCGGCAAACCCGCCGAATGGCTGGAACACGTCGGGATAAGATTCGTTGCCGCCGAGGCCGAGGCCGGCGGCGATATTCAGCGACATCTGGTGCCCACCGTGCGGCACGCAGCGCCGCGGCGACCATGCGTGCTGTCTCAACATGTCGAGCGTGCGCAAATACTCAACGAGCCCGTAGGAGAGCGCGCAATCAAATTGCAGCCAGTCGCGGTCGGCGCGCATGCCGCCGTGCCGGATCAGATTGCGCGCATCGAGCGTTGAGAAGAGATTCTCGCCGGTCGCCATCGCGCCGTCGTAATGGCTGGCCAACTCGGCCTGCAACGCGTAATCAAGCGGGTCGCCGGCTTCCTCGTACCAGAACAAGCCATAGGGTTTGAGCGCGCGCGCATATTCGATCGCGGTTTTCAAATCGAAGCGACCGTTGGCATCGACGGCGAGATTCTTGCCCGAGCCAACGACCTTGATCACCGCTTCGATGCGCTGCAAGTCGTCGGCGAGCGGCTCGCCGCCGATTTTGATCTTGACCACCGTATAACCCAGGTCGAGGTACTTCTTCATCTCGTCCTGCAATGCCCGCACATTCTTGCCGGGATAGTAATAACCGCCGGCGGCATACACGAACACTTTTTCGTCGACGTCGCCGCCGCGATAACGCTCGCCAAGTAATTGGTAAAGCGGTTTGCCCTCGATTTTCGCGACCGCGTCCCACACCGCCATATCGAGCACGCCGACCGCGACCGAGCGCTCGCCGTGACCGCCGGGCTTCTCATTCGCCATCGCGCACGCCCAGATCCGGTGCGGATCGAGATTATCGCCGGCGTCATTGACGAGCGACTTCGGATCAGCACCCATGATGCGCGGAATGAACCGCTCGCGCAGCAATCCGCTTTGCGCATAGCGGCCGTTGGAATTGAAGCCGTAGCCGACGATGCGCTTGCCTTTGCGCTTGACGTCCGTGACGACCGCCACGACGCTTGCCGTCATTTTGCTGAAATCAATATACGCGTTGCGAATGTCCGAGCTGATCGGGGCGACGGTTTCGTGGATGGCGGTTATTTTCATGGGCGCTTGAGGACTGAGGACTGAGGACTGAGGACTGAGGATTCGGGATTAGATCGAGGCGGCGACCGCACCCAGCATGTCAGGCCGCCTGCTTCTGCAGCATGCCGGCGTTACGCAGCACATCCGAGATTTTCTTGCGCGTCGCCGCGTCGGGCTGATGCGTCGGCGGTCGCACCACCGGCGAACTCAGACGGCCCGCCAGCACCATCGCGTATTTCATGCGCACATGCGCGTCCCCGGTCGGCTCGCCCATGCCGTAAACGATATCCTTCAACGGATTGATGCGCGCCTGGCACGCCATGGCGCGCTTCAAGTCGCCGGCGTGGCCGTTGGTCATCAGCGTCGAGATGCCCTTGAACGTCGCCAGCCAGCTGGCGAGCCGGCGAAAATCCGGCTCGTCGATCGAATAATCAGCCCTGAGCGGCAACGCCAGAGCGGGAATGATGCCTTGGTAGTTCCACTGCTGGCCCATTGGCTGTTCTCCCCACGCATGAAATTTGTTGCGCGCCAGTATAACGACGCGGGTCGGCCATCGCAAACGCGCCCGGCACCGGCGGAACCCCGGTGCAGATCGGTTATCATGGCTGCGTACGTATTCCCGTCCACTCCGCACGATGAATCGCCCATACCGATGAAATCCGCCGCCGTATCACCCATGATGTTAAAGCTGAGCGCCCATATCGCCGGCGCCGCCAGACGTCCTCTGCCCAAAGACGTCATCGCGCGCGCGAAACTCCATCTCGTCGACACCTTCGCCGCCATGATTTCGGGGTCGCGGCTGCTGCCGGGACAAAAGGCCATCGCTTACGTCAAATCGCTCGGCGGCAAACCCGCGGCCGGCATCATCGGCACATCCATGGTGACGACGGCACAAAACGCCGCGCTCGCCAACGGCATGTTCGGCCACGCCGACGAGACCGACGATACGCATCCACCCTCCCTCACGCATCCCGGCACCAGTGTGGTTCCCGCCGCACTCGCCATCGGCGAGCAAAACCAACTTGCCGGCAAAGCCGTGATACGCGCGATCGTACTGGGCTACGACATTTGCGCGCGCACACTCTTGACGTTGAAACCCATGCCCTACCTGCGCTCGGGCCATCATGCCGCGGCGACCGGCCAGCTGTTCGGCGCCGCCGCCGCAGCCGGCGCCTTACTCAAACTCAATGCACGGCAGATTCGTTTCGTGCTTTCCTATGCAGGCCAGCAAACCGCCGGCATGTACACGATGTTTCGCGATCCCGAGCATATCGAGAAAGCCTACGCGATGGGCGGCATGCCGGCGCACAATGGCACGCAGGCTGCGCTGATGATCAAACACGGGTGGACCGGGGTGGAGGATATTTTTTCCGGCGAGCGCGATTTTTTTTTCACGTTCGCGCCGGAGGAAGTCGATCGCAACGAGATGATCCGCGGCCTCGGCACGGATTACGAAATCCTGCGCGCCGGCATCAAGCGCTGGCCGGTCGGCGGCCCGATCCAGGGACCGATGCACGTTCTGCGCGATCTGATCCTGGAACACGGCATCAAAGCGGCCGACGTCGAGAAGATCACCGCGCGCATTCCGGACAAGGAGCTCGAAATCGTCAACAACCGCGCATCGCCCGACATCTCGGTACAGCACCTGCTCGCGGTGATGCTGATCGATGGCAATCTCACGTTCAAGTCGGCGCACAGTTTTCGGCGCATGCAAGACCCCAAAGTGCTGGCGGTGCGTCGACGCATCGAGGCCGTCGGCGACGCAACGCTGACGGATGCGCAACGCCGGTGGCGGTGCGTGATGGAAGTACGGCTTAAAGATGGCCGCGTACTTCACCATCAAACGATGGCGGCCAAGGGCAGTTTCGAAAATCCACTGACGCCGGCCGAGGAAAACGAAAAAGCGCTTGATTTAATCGTGCCTATCCTGGGCAAACAGCGCAGCGCGGCGCTGCTCGACGCGTTATGGAACTTCGACCGGATTGCCGACGTGCGGACATTGCGCAAGCTTTACACCGCCTGACTCGAACGCGTGGATTTTAATCGGCGTGTATGCCCGCCGCCTTGATTACCTTCGCCCACATCGCGGTTTCATTTTTTATCTGCGCGGCGAATTCCGCCGGGCCTTTGGGCGTGACCTCCAGGCCCTGACGCGACAGCGCTTCCTGGACGTCGGGCAGTTGCAACACTTTTAACGTCTCGGTATGCAGCAGTTTGACGATGGCCTGCGGCGTCTTCGCGGGCGCCGAGAGGCCATACCACGCACTCACGTCGAAACCCGGGAAAGCCGCTTCCGCGATGGTCGGTATCTCCGGCGCAATCGCGCTGCGTTTCAGGCCGGTCACCGCAAGCCCTTTCAACCGGCCCGTCTTGACGTGCGGATACGACGACGCGAAGCTGCCGAACAATACCTGCGCCTCGCCGCCAAGTACCGCGGCGGCGGCAGGACCGCCGCCTTTGTACGGCAAATGCACCATGTTCAAGCCACCGCGATATTTGAATAACTCCGCCGCCAGATGCAGAGGGCTGCCGACGCCGGCAGATGCATAGTTGAGCTTGCCGGGATTAGCCTTGACCCATTCGATGAAGTCCTTGACGTTGTCGGCCTTTACCGACGGATGCAGCACGAGCATGTACTGCGCCGCCGCCAGCAACACGATCGGCTGCAGGTCTTTCATCACGTCGAAAGGCAATTGGTACAGACTCGGATTTACCGTGAGTGTCGTACTAAAGTCGAGCAATAGGGTGTAGCCATCGGGTGCAGCCTTCGCGACAACCTCGGTTGCGATATTGCCGGCCGCGCCGCCGCGATTGTCGATCACCCATTGCTGGCCGAGTGCCGCAGAAAGCTTGGGGGTAACAATACGCGAAAGCGTATCCGCGCCGCCACCCGGCGGGAACGGCACCAATAAACGTATCGGCCGCACCGGATAGGCCGGCGCTTCCGCTGCGGGCGTCGCCGCAGCGGCGTAACACGCAAGGGCGAAGCCGCCCGCTCCCAGCAAATTACGCAAATCGAACTGCATTCAGTTCGCCACCGTCATGCGCACGCACTCCCCGGCATCCGCCAGGTCTTCGATCTGCCACAACGTCTTTAGCAGCCGATCCGTCTGCGCCGCACCCAGCACCTGCGCCGCGAGCGGGCGGAACTTGCCCTCGATCTCCGCATCCGACAGCGGATTCTTGTAATGCCCTTTGTGATAATCGACCAGCGCGGCATGCGTCACGCCCGCTTTGGTAACCAGCGTGAAATGGCAGCGCATCGCCTCCGGCATGCGTAGGTCTGCTTCCGCCGACACCTCGACCTTCACGCGTTGCGCCAATGCCAGTAGCGCGGGATCGCGCAGATACTTGTCGTCGAAATGATGCGCTTCAACGCCGCCATACATGAGCGCCACTGCAACCGTATACGGCATACTGTGGTCCGCGGTTTCGCGCGTGGCCGGCGTCCATTTTTCCGGATCGCCTGCCATCAAGCGGACTGCCGCGGTGACGGTTTCGATGCGTATTTCCGCAATCTCGTCCACGCTGCCGATCTTCGCGCGCAGTTCCAGGGCCGCCTGCACCACGGTCTGCGAATATTGTCCGAGCGGATAACGTTTGATGCTGCATTCCATGATCTTGTACGGTTGGCCGCGCCCGCCCAATCCGGAGAGTTCGAACGGCGCGCGCGTGACCGCCTTGAAATAACCGCCCACGCCTTCGAAAATCGGCGTCGGCCCGCTCATGCCGCGCGACGCGAGCATCGCCGCGAACACCGCGTTGCGGCTCGCATTCGCATAGGCACAACCTTTCCACATCGACACGTGACCGATGCGCGTCTGATACAATGCGATGTTCGGTGCGATGCCAAGATTAAACGCCTGCGCAATTTCCTTCTCGGACAAACCGAACAGTCGCGCCGCCGCCGCGGTACTTGCCATGCCGCCGACAGTCACATGATCGAAGCCGAGCGGCTTCAAATCCACCGCGTCGCAAATGCGGCAGAACACCTCATACGCAAGCACCGTCACGGTTATCACATCCTTGCCGCTACGCCCCAGGGCTTCCGCGATCGTCAGCACCGCGGCGATGCTGTCACTCGGATGGCCGGATTCACCCGTGCTGGTGTAACCATCGTTAAAATCGAGGAACCGTATCATCACCCCGTTGGCGAACGTCGCCAGATCGAGGCTCGAGCGCTGCCCGCTGCCGATGACCGTGGCGGGCGTGCTGCTGGTAACCGTCCCGGCGATTTCGCGCGCGATTTTGGCCGGTTCACTGGCATAACCGCCGAGCGCGCAGCCAACCGTATCGACGATCAGCCGCTTGGCCTGCTGAACCACTTCCGGCGGCAGATCCTCATAGCGCAATGCGGCCGCGTAGGCACTCAGTTGTTCGACCAGAGTCGCCATATCGACGCCAGCCTAACGTGACACAAAACCGCGCACATCGGCCTCGTTGTGCAATCGCCACGCGCGCGCGATTATTTTTTTCATCTCTTCCGCGGCGGCGCCCCCGGTAAAAGCGCCGAGGCGCATGGCCTTGTCTTCAAGTTCGGCGCGTGTCAACGCGTTGTCAGGATCCCCCTTGGGCGAGGTGATGCGCCTGTCGAGCGTGCGGCCGTCGCGCGTAACAACGCTGACATGCCCCAACCACCGTTTCGGATACGCCTGATCGACTTCCGGATCGAGCGCCATCGTCACTTTGTCGTGAAATGCGCGCAGCTTCGGCTCGCGCAATGCTTCGTTAGTGAAGTCCGCCAGACTCGCGCGCTCCAGGTTAGCGATCAGGGCAAGGACGAAGCCCATCGAGAATTTCGACTGGTGGATGGTTTGCGGATCGGTGACCGCCCCCAGCACGTCGATCGCGCCCTGGTGCACATGCGCGGTGACCCTCTCGATATCATCGGCCTTGAGCTTATGCTCCTGCATCAGCGCAAGCAGCGCATCGGCCGACGGATGCGTGTGCCGGCACGACGCGTGAAACTTGAATGAGGTTTCGGCAAGGGCCCAGCGCTTGCCGAGTTGGTCGGTCAAACACTTCACGTCGGCGTCCGACGACATGCCCGCCGCCATGCCCTGCTTGCCTTCAAAAATCTGGCGCGCGCCGGTGAAGCCATCGCGCGCTATGTACGCCGCCATCAATCCGTCAGCGGCGGCCTTCGCCGTGTGCAGTTGTTTGGAGTCCGCCGCATCGCGCAGGAATTCCCACAAACCCGCCGCCATCGTTCCCGCCGAACCCAGACAGTGCTGCATCCGTTCGGCATCGAGCTTCAATAGATGCGCGACACCGGCCGCCGCCGCCAGCTTGCCGGCGGTCCCCGTCGTGTGAAACACCTTGTAGTGCGAGCGCCCCAGGAATTCGCCGACGCGCACGCCGCATTCGTAACCCGCGACCGACGCTGCGATAAACTCTCTGCCCGATGCGCCGGTCGCCTGCGCCACCGCCAATACGGCGGGAAATACCACCGTGCCGGGATGCAGCACCGAGCTGTTGTGCAAGTCGTCCTGCTCGACAAAGTGCGATGCCGCGCCGTTGATGAGCGCCGCGAACACCGGTGAGGTGCGCTTACGCGATACCAGTATCTCGCTCGCGCCCTCGCGTGGACCCATTTCCGCCGCGAACTTCTCCATGATGCGCGTCGGCCGCGCATCCTTGCCGGCAAGCGTCGAGGCCAACCAGTCGAGAAATAATTCTTCCGTGCGCGCGACGACCGGCCGCGGCAGATCCTCGTAACGAATCACCGCGAGAAATTCGCACAACGTGCGCGTTGCCGATGTCGTTTCAAGCTGGGTAACGGTATCCATAATCCCTCCTTGCGGAAACACTTTGACAGACTACACCGCCTTTGCAGAGCGCAATGTGGCAATTTCTCCGGCGCCATAACCCAGTTCGGCGAGCACGCCATCGGTATGCTCGCCTATCGCCGGTACCGGGTCGAGCCGTGCTTCGAACTCCGGCATCGTGACCGGCGGCAGCAGCACCGGCAGCGGGCCGGCTGGCGACCCCACCTCGCGCCAGCGGTTGCGTGCTTTGAGTTGTGGATGTTCCCACACTTCCTGCGGCGTATTGATGCGGGCATTCGCGATGTCCGCCGCGTCGAGCTTGGCGACCACCTGCTCCGCCGTCATTTGTGTGAACACTTTTTCAATCAACGCCACCAGTTCGGCACGCCGCTCAGTGCGCTTCGTATTGTTATTGTAATGCACATCCCTGGCGAGATCCGGTATGCCCAGCACGCCGGCGCAGAATTTTACCCACTCGCGCTCGTTCTGGATGCCGAGCATCACGTACGCGCCGTCGCCGCACTTGAAGCGGCCATAGGGCACGATGGTCGCATGATCGGGCCCGTTGCGCCGCGGCGCCTTGCCGCCGAAATGCGTGTAATTGAGCG
>JAYVME010000207.1:0-10880 GCA_043759115.1 Betaproteobacteria bacterium
CCTGATGCTGTCGCCGGAATTTCAGATTCTCAAACTGACGATCGCGCAATACTTCCCACAGAACAGCCTCGGCCGGGGTTTGCTTCTTTCGTAATTCCCGGCTACGTTCGACCAGTCCGGCATACCGGTAGCCCCCTCGCCCGTTGGGCGAGGGCTGGGGTGAGGGTTGGGTGGCGAACACTTCAAAGATTTTCGCCATTGCTTCTTCGCCACCCAATGTGAAGTCGAGGGCTTCGCCGCGATAGAGGCGGACGAGGTTGGCGAGGAAGCCAGTCTGCGCGGGCGTCCATTCGCGGTGCGCGCGGTCCACTTGCCGGTAGATGTGGCGGGCATCTATAAACAGAACCGTATCTGCACGAGTCTGTTTACCCTCACCCCCAGCCGGCCCCCTCGCTCGCTGCGCTGGCTCTCCCCCATCGGTGCGAGGGAGCGATGCCTTGCCCTTATCCAGGAACCACAACGTGCAGGGAAGCGTGACGGTGTAGAAGAGGTTCGGGCCGACGGCGACCATCACGTCCACGGCGCGGCTTTCGATGAGCTGGCGGCGGAGTTCCTGCTCGGAGGAGCGGGCGTCGGAGGCGGAGTTGGCCATGACGAAGCCGGCCCTGCCCTTTTGATTGAGCGCAGAGTGGAAGAGTTGAATCCAGAGGTAGTTGGCGTTGTCGGTGCGCGGCAAGCCGAACGCGAAGCGGCGTTTCGGTCCGACCGAATCTTTCAATCGCTCCTTGTCCACGGCGTTGACGTTGAACGGCGGATTGGCGAGGACAAAATCGAATTTGCCGGTGGCGTCGTGCGGGTCGTCGTAATAGCTGTTGACGTTGCCGCCGTGGCGGATATCGCCTTCAAGGCCATGCACCGCGAGGTTCAGGCGGCAGAGGCGTCCGGTTTCGTCGGTTTTCTCGACGCCGTGTATGGAAAGTTCCGCCGCGGGATTCTTTTTGTGTTCAGCGACGAACCGGGCGGACTGCACGAACATGCCGCCCGAACCGCACGCGGGGTCGAGGATGCGTCCGTGATACGGTTCGATGATTTCGGTGAGGAGGCGGACGATGCTGCTGGGCGTGTAGAACTCACCACCGCCCTGCCCCTCGCTCATGGCGAACTCGCCGAGGAAGTATTCGTAGATGCGCCCGAATGCGTCGTAGTCCATCGACGCCGGAATCTCGGAAACTTTCTTGAGCAGTTCCTTGAGCAAAGTGCTGGTGAAGAGGTTGTAGGTCTTGGGCAGCACGCCGGCGAGCTGCGGGTTGTGCTTCTCAATGTCGCGCATGGCGGCATTGACCTTTGCGCCGATGTTTTCCGCCTCTGGACGATTGAGCAAATAATCGAACCGCGCCTCGGCGGGCAGGTAGAGAATGCCCTCGGCGTGGTAGGCCGCAGGTTCATCCAAGCGGCTGCCACGCCTCGACGATGCGCTGGCTTTCTCCAGCTTCGCGCGCTGCGCGGCGAAACGGACTTCCGCGAAACGCAGAAAGATTAGACCGAGTACAGGCGCTGAGTATTCCTGAGACTTGAGGCCGGAGTTCGCGCGGAACTGGTCGGCGGCATCCCAAAGGCGTTTTTCCAGCGCTGCGCTATCCGTGTTTTTCTCGGATGGGGCAATCCATTGCATGAGGTAATCCCTGGTAACGTGGCCTGAAGCTGTTTCAGGCTTCTTTGGTGGCTATTATTGACTATTTTCACGTCGTTCGCGGTTTGCTTGTGAACTGGCGACATTGCTGAGTCGGTCACTATTCGGCACGCGCACCAAATGGATGGCAATGGCATAAATACGGACAAACAGGTGAAAGTGTGAAGACGTGAAGGAGGGCCGCCCTATCGCCATGCTGGCCAGCGGCGTTTCGCCCGCGAAAGTAAAATAGATGCTTGTGCGCGATTCATGGGATCGTCGGTTTCAATTCGATTGTTCAGGGCTTGAGTTGGTCGCGGTCTGGCAGTAACATTATCAGATGAATTATCAGGATAGGATTGCAATTGACCCCGCCATCCGCAGCGGGAAGCCGTGCGTACGCGGCACTCGCATCACGGTGTACGACATCCTGGAATATCTCGCGGGCGGGATGACGGAAGATCAGGTTCTGCGGGATTTTCCCGCGCTGACGCGTGATGACCTGCGCGCGGCGCTCGAGTTTGCGGCAGACCGCGAACGCAAGCTTGCGGGCTCAACCGCCGGTTGAAGCTGTTATTCGATGAAAATCTCAGTCCGCGACTGGTAGAGCTGCCCGCGGGCGACTTCCCGGATTGCGCGCACATTGAATTGCTCGGCATGCGCGGCGCCGCGGATGCTGCAATATGGAACTACGCACGCGAGAACGGCTACACGATCGCGTCGAAAGACAACGATTTCCGCCAGCGCGCATTCCTGTATGGCCAGCCACCCAAGGTGATATGGCTGTCCGTCGGCAATGCAGGCACCGACGCAATCGCGATGCTTATTCGAGCCGGGCTTGCGCGCTTGCACGCATTTGATCTCGACACCGGCGAGAGCCTGCTGATACTGAAAGCCCCCGCCTCCCGATGATGCACAATGCGACGCTTTGTTTCCCGCGACCTCCAGAGTCGCCGCGAGGAGAATTCATGCGATTGTTGCTGAGTATCACCGTGCTCGCCGGCGCCGTTGCCGCTGCGCCGGTCCACGCCCAACAATATCCGGCGCGCGCGATTCGCGTCTACATCCCGTTCACCGCCGCCAGCGCCGCCGACATTATCATGCGCGCGATGGAACCGCAGATGCGCGAAAAGCTCGGCCAATCGTTCATCATCGACAATCGCGGCGGCGCGGGCGGCAACATCGCGGCTGAGTTGACCGCGAAGAGCGCGCCCGACGGCTACACCGTAATGATGGGAACGATAGGCACGCATGCGATCAATTACAGCCTGTATTCGAAGCTGCCCTATCACCCGCAGCGCGATTTCGCGCCGGTCGCTCTCGTCGGCGAAAGTCCGAACATTCTCGTCATCAACCCGTACGTACCGGCGAAATCGATCAGGGAACTGATCGCGCTCGTCAAGGCGGGACGGCTGCGCGCGTTTGCGGTGACCGGCGAGAAACGCTCGCCGTCGATTCCCGAATTGCCGACTGTTTCCGAAGCAGCATTGCCCGGTTACGCCGCTTCCGCGTGGTTTGGCCTGCTCGGCCCCGCCGGCATGCCGCCCGCCGCCGTCACTGCATTGAGCACCGCCGCTCTCGCCGCACTGCAGACGCAGGAAGTGAAAGACCGGTTATTCGCATCCGGCGTGGAGATTCGTCCGATGCCGCCCGATGAATTCGCGCGGCTGATCGATAGTGAAATCAAAAAATGGGCGCAGGTCGTCAAAGCGTCCGGCGCGAAAGTAGACTGAAGTGCAGGATTGAGGATCGAGGATTGAGTTATGAAAAAACATTTGATCAGCATGTTCGCGCGGGTGTCGATCGCCGCACTACTCGCCTGTTCGGTTAGTGCCTTCGCTCAGCAGTACCCGAGCAAGCCGATACGCCTCGTCGTCGGCTTTGCCGCCGGCGGCCCCAGCGATCTCGCCGCGCGCACTATCGCGCAGAAGCTCACCGAAAAATGGGGCCAGCAGGTGATCGTGGACATCCGTCCCGGTGCGGGCGGCAACATCGCCACCGAGATCGTCGCCAAAGCGCCGGCGGACGGCTACACGCTGCTCGAACCGGCGTTCGCGCATGCGGTGAATCCGTTTCTCTATTCCAAGCTGCCGTTTGATGCGGTGAAGGATTTCGCGCCCATCCTGCTTTTCGCGTCGATTGCCAACGTGCTCGTCGTGCACCCGTCGATTCCGGCGCACTCGGTAAAAGAACTGATCGCGTTCGCGAAAACGCGGCCCGGCCAACTCACGATGGGTTCCGCCGGCAACGGCACCGCATCGCATCTCGCGGCCGAACTTCTGAACCTGATGGGCGGCATCAAAATCACGCATGTCCCGTACAAGGGCCTCGCCCCCGCGCATACGGAATTGATGGGCGGCCAGCTGACCATGCTCTTCGACGGCATCGTCACCGGCATGCCGGCGGTGAAAGCGGGGCGCCTGCGCGCGCTGGGCGTGACGACTGTCAAGCGCTGGCAGGGCACGCCCGACATTCCGACGATGGCGGAAGCAGGGCTCGCCGGCTTCGAAGTGAATTCATGGTACGGACTCCTGGCGCCGGCCGGCACGCCGCGCGAGATCATTCAGCGTTTGAATTCCGAAGTGGCGCGCGCGCTGCGCGAACCGGACGCGCGCGAACGCCTCTATTCGATCGGCGCCGAACCGATGGACAACACGCCCGAGGAATTCGCCGCTTACATTGCCGCCGAAATGGCCAAGTGGTCCAAGGTCGTGAAGACAGCGGCGATTCGAATCGACTGAGCGCGCCGATTGACGGAGCCCGCGTCGAGCTTCGCTGCGCGAAAAAAAGCCGGGTTGCCCCGGCTTTTTACAAACTAGCCTTCGGTGTTTCTAGAAGCGGTAGAGCAGGCTGCCGGTAATCATGTTCACGTTGACTTTGCCGCTGATGCCGTCGCTGACGCGATAGCGTTCCCACTCGGCGCGCACACCGACGTTCCTGGTGAAATCGAATTCCGCCCCCGCGCCGTACTTGTAGCTGACGAGGTTCTTGCTCGGCGCCGCACCGAGCGCGGCTGCCGCGCCCGTGCCCACAAACAGATCGCGCGTTTTCGAAGACTGCACGCCGAGCCGGGCGAGCAGCAAAAACTTGTCGGCCACGATAGGCGCGGTGCCGACCACGTCGAGGTTCCAGCCGACGGTGTTACTGAGAGTACCGACCACCGTACCGGCGGGTACCGTCGTCGCGTTGACATTGAACTGGCCGAGCCTGAAAACGCCGCCTTCGGCCGCAAGGTATTTGTTGAACTGGTACCCGAGGAAGGCCTTGCCGCCGGTGGGATTGTTGCTGTTTGAAACGCCTGTCGCCGTCGCCGCGGTACCGTTCAACACGGCGCTGACGGTGGAGTTGTCGACGCTGCCGGTCGAGCGGCCGGCGCCCGCGCCCAGATACCATGTTCCGGTCGGTTCGGCGGGTGTCGCGCCCAATGCGGCCGTAGTCGCCAAGCCCAGGAATGCGGAAACCAGAATGTTTTTCCAGGAATGCATAGAATCCTCCGTTCGACGGCGCGTGCCGTCACGCACAAAAGCGTAGTGTAACCGAATTGGACGATTTCAGCGTTGCGGCCGGCTTTTTGCTTGGGCAAGCTCGGCGCGCACGATCGCCGCCCCCGCGGCCAACGCTTTCAACTTGCCGAGCGCGACCGCACGCGGCAGCGGCACCATGCCGCAATTGGTGCACGGGTAGAGCTTGTCGGGCGCGACATATTTAAGCGCGGCGCGGATGGTGCGCGCGACGTCCGCCGGCGTTTCGATCTTTTCCGTTGCGACGTCGATCGCGCCGACCAGCACGTCCTTGCCCTTCAGCAAACCGATCAATTCGAGCGGCACTTTGGAATTGCGGCATTCGAGCGACACCTGGTCGATGCGAGATCCCGCGAGCAGCGGAAACGTACTTTCGTACTGCCGCCATTGCGAGCCGAGCGTTTTTTTCCAGTCGATGTTGGCCTTGATGCCGTAACCATAGCAGATGTGCACCGCGGTCTTGCACCGGATACCGTCGGCCGCGCGTTCGAGCGCTTCGATGCCCCAATCCCTGACGTCGTCGCGATAAGCGTCGACATTGAATGCGGGCTCGTCGAACTGGATCACGTTGGCGCCGAGTGCCGCGAGTTCGCGCGCCTCCTTGTTGAGGATTTTCGCGAACGCCATCGCCAGCCGCGCGCGATCCTTGTAATAGCCGTCGTACAGCGTATCGATGATGGTCATTGGGCCGGGTAGCGTGTATTTAATCGGATGATCGGTCGCCGCGCGCAAGAGGCGCACGTCGTCCGTGTGCACCGGACGCGGTCGCGTGACGGGACCCGTGACCTGCGGCACCTTCGCGTCGTAACGCTTGCGTATGTGCATGGTGACGAGATGCTTGAAGTCGATACCTTTCAGGTGCTCGAGGTAGCCCGTCACGAAATGACGCCGCGACTGTTCGCCGTCGGTCACGATGTCGATGCCCGCCTGTTCCTGGTCGCGGATGGCAAGCCGTGTCGCGTCGCGCTTGGCTTCAATGAGCGCGGCACCGTCCAGGAGCCACGGCGCCCACAATTGATTGGGCCGCGCGAGCCATGCCGGTTTGGGCAGGCTGCCGGCGATCGTCGTTTGCAGCAGCGGTTTTGTCACGTTGATTCCCTCAAGTTAAACACTGCCCACGGTCAGGCGAGCGCCGCGTAAATGCGGCGTGCCGCCGCGAACAATGCGCGGTCACCGTCGGCTTTGCCGATGATTTGCGCGCCGACCGGCAGACCCTGCGGCCCCTTGAAGACGGGCATCGTCACCGACGGCACGTGCAGTGTAGTCCAGATCAGGCAGTTGTTCGCGTTGCCGGTCGCGTTCAACCCGACCGGCGCCTCGCCGGTCGCTGACGCCGTGAGCAGCACGTCGTAATCGGCAATGACCGCCGCGAACGCGCGCCGGCACTGCGCGGCAAACACACGCGCTTCGCAATAGCGCTCAAAGCTGCATGCGAGGCCGCTCTTTAACCGGTTCTCGCGCAGCGTGACGCTGATTTTTTCCCAATGGTGCTCGATTTCGTGGGTAAAATTTCGCGCGAACTCGAAGCTCGATATCGCGAGGTGCGCGTCCATGAGCCGCTCGAAATCCGCCGGCAGATCGGCGTCGCGGACCTGCATGCCGGCACGCGCGAGTTTTTGCGCCGCGTCTTCGAGCAGTTGTTGCGTATGCGGTTCGACTTGCGGCCACACATGGGTGCGGCAAAAACCGACGCGCAGCGGTCCCGTGTGCTCGGGCACCGCTTGCGGTTGCACGCCGAGCAGCACGTCGCGATAAAGCGCGATGTCGTCAATCGAGCGCGCCAGCAAACCCAGCGTGTCGAGCGAACCCGCCGCTTCGCGCACGCCCGAACAGCGCAGATCGCCCCACGTCGGCCGGTAGCCGAAGACGCCGCAATACGACGCGGGGCGGATGGTCGAGCCGGTCGTCTGCGTGCCGATCGCGAGCGGCACCATGTTGTCACCTACCGCGGCAGCGGAACCGCTCGACGAGCCGCCCGGGGTGCGCTCCGGATCGAACGGATTGCGCGTTTTTCCCGGATGACGGTTAGCGAATTCAGTCGTCACCGTTTTCCCCATCAAGAGGCCGCCCGCTTTGCGCCCGAGCGCGACGCAGGCCGCCTCATTCTTCGGTTGATTGCCTTTGTAGATAGGCGATCCATACTCGGTCGGCATATCCATGGTATCGATGATGTCCTTGATACCGAACGGCACGCCGATCAGCGGTCCGCGCCTGCCGCTTTTGTCCAGTGCGACGGCCTGCCCCAGCGCATGCTCGCGATCAAGGTGCTGCCACGCCTGCACATGCGGTTCACGCAATTGAATGTGTTCGAGGCAGGCGCGCACCACCGCCTCACAGGTCGTCTGTCCCGCGTTAATCGCCGCGACGATTTCGGTTGCGGTCAGTTCGTTGAGCCTAGGCGATATTTTTCTGAGCGACAAATTCATGCAACGCGTCCTTTACTGGGGTTTGATGCCGATCTCGGGAATGAGTTTACGATAGCGATCGTACTCGGCTCGCAACAGCTTTGCATACGACTCGGGTGTTGTGTCCGCCGCCGGTTCACCGCCCTGCAGTTCGAAACGCGCCCGTGTATCCGGCCGGCGCAATATATTGACGATATCCGCGTGCAATTTCACCAGCAGGGGCGGCGGCGTTGCGGCGGGCGCGACGAGACCGAACAGGGTTTCAACTTCGGCGCCCGGCAGGCCGGCTTCCACCATCGTCGGCACATCGGGCAGTGGCGCGAAGCGCTTCGCACCGGTCACCGCGAGCGCGCGCAACCTGCCATCGCGCACGCCCGGCATGGCGGCCGGCGCGACATAGACGACGTAATGCACGCGGTTCGCATACATTTCAGTGTACGAATCGGCGACCGTCTTGAACGGCACATGCACGACATCGAGACCGGCGGCGCGGTTGAAAATTTCCGCCGACAGGTGCGCCGCGGTACCCGCGCCGATCGAGGCGTAATTGAACTGGCCGGGTTTTGATTTAACCAGCGCGATGAATTCCTTCACTGTGCGCGCCGGCACGCCCGGCGCCACCGCAAGGATGCTCGTGATCGACGCCATCAACGCAATCGGCGCGAAATCCGCGATCGGCCGGTACGGCGGATTGATCTGAAACATCGGCGCCACCACCAGCGAGGATGAGGCCACCCCGATGTTGTATCCGTCGGGCGTCGACGTCGCGATGAGGGTCGCGCCGATGAGTCCGCCCGCGCCCGCGCGGTTATCGGCAATCACCTGCTGCTTGTACATTTCCGACAACGCCTGCGCGACGGTGCGCCCGAAGTAATCGCTGCCGCTGCCCGGCGACGCCGGGATGATCATGCGGATCGGCCGCGCGGGGTACGTGTCGGCGGCCCCGGCAGCAGCAGCCAGCACCGCGCAACACGCCAGCGCCGCCGCGCAACGCAATCTGATCATGGACAGCCCTTCCCGCACTATTAACCTATTGCGGAGTTTAGAACAAAAATCGACGCCGGGTAAAATTGGCCACCGCACGCGGGCGGCGCCGCGAGCACGCAACCCTCATTAAGCCGGCGAACATCACGCCGCAGCCAGGATTCCGGATTGCGCCCGCCCCCGGTCCGGCGTAACGTGTGAATTAAGAACCGGAATGATGCGAAGCGGCAATGGCAGCGGGGTCGCGTTAAGCGACTTTGTGTCAACTAATACGGTCAACACGGGAACGGGAAAATTGCAGAGAGAAAAAGTGTCAACTAATAAGTCAACTAATTTTCTGTCAACCAATTCGTTAGGCTGCCATGTTCAGGGCTCCATGGCGGCGCGCCAGATCATTGAGCCCCAAAACCAGTCTAGGAGAACAAATGAATATTTTGCGAATGGCCTTGCTATCTGTAGTGTTCACGTTGGGCACGTCTTTCGCGCCGGTCCTCTCGGCGCAACAGCCCGGCGCTCAGAAACCCCTTTATGACCGGTTGGGGGGCCTGAAAGGCATCACGGTCGTCGTCGATGACTTCGTCAACCGGCTCGTGGCGAATAAGGAGCTGAACAAGAATCCCGCCATTGATGCCGGGCGGAAAAGCTCCCCTGCGCCTTACCTTAAGTTCCAGGTATCTCAGATGGTCTGTGGGGTGACTGGCGGGCCATGCAAGTACACCGGAAAGGCGATGAAGGAATCCCACGTTCATTTGAACATCAGCGAGAAAGAGTGGGGCGTGATGGCCAAGGAGTTCAAGAAATCCCTGGACAAATTCAAGGTCCCGGCGGCTGAGCAGAAGGAGCTGTTTGATATCATCGGCACGACGAAAGCCGACATCGTCGTCAGGAAGTAGGAGTGCTAGCCTAACCACGCGGCGCACCGGACGCGCGGCAAGCGCGCCGGTGACCGCGGACGTCAATCACCTCATGACCGACATCGCCCCCCAACCCGGAGACCACGCGAACGTGATCGGTTATCCGCCGCTCATCGCTTTGGCGTTCGCGGCACCTGGCGGCATGGTTCATTATTTCTGGCCCTTGTCGGTGGCGCCGCGGCCCGTTGCGTGGACGCTTGCCGGCATCGCGGGCGTAGCCTCCCTGTCTCTCGCGCTGTGGGGCGCATGGCAGTTGAAGCGCGCCGGCACCGCAATCGATCCCTACGGTTCGTCGAGCGCCATCGTCACTTCGGGGCCCTACGCGTTTTCGCGCAATCCGCTCTATGTCGCCATCGGCCTGCTGTTCGCCGCGGTCGGACTTGGTTTCAACAGTGTCGCCATGCTCGCGATGATTCCCCCGTGGTTGGTGGTCATGCACTTCGGCGTCGTGCTGCGCGAAGAGCGCTACCTTGCCGCCAAGTTCGGCGCGACCTACATTGCTTATCAGCGGCAAGTGCGGCGGTGGTTGTAGGCGGCGGCGCGGCGCCGTCCCCCGTTCCATTACACAGGTCATCGGAAATCAATACCATGGCGACGAACAAAACGGGCACTAGCACCGACCGGCTGGACCGCATCGTCGCCGACGCGCGGCGCAACAACGAACAACGCGAGACAACCTACCGCGAGCGGGCGCTCAAAATCTACCCGTGGATCTGCGGCCGCTGCGCGCGCGAATTCACCCGCGCGAATCTGCAGATGCTCACGGTGCACCACCGCGACCACAATCACGACAACAACCCGCCCGACGGCAGCAACTGGGAACTCCTGTGCATATACTGTCATGACAACGAGCACTCGCGTTACCTCGATTCGGCCGGACGGCAGGCGCCCGCGGCGGGCGGCGCGCGTGATGCCGCGACCCACAAGCCATTTGCCGGTCTCGAATCCTTGTTGAAGCACAAGAAATAGCGGTTTCCTGCGCCGCGCAACTATTGACCCTGCGCGATGCCGTTGCTTATGATACTTTCCGTCTTAGAGCCGCCAAAGCAGCGGCTCCGCCAAATTTCCCCGTGAAAGGAATACGATGTCCGCACTCAACCTGACGATGGTTTCGCCGCTGGCGACCTATCTCGACGAAATGTCCGACAGCAAGCTCGCGCCCCGCCCCGCCACGCTTGATGGCTTGGTTCTCGGCCTGCTGCCGAACTGGCGGCCGTCCGCCATTCATATCCTGCGCTCGCTCGGTGATCTCCTGCAGGAGCGCTATAAACTCAAGGCGGTGATCATGGAGCAGCCCGTGCGCGAGTTGCCGCTGCGCGACGGCAAGCTGCTCGATACGATGAAGGAAAGGCTCGACAGCCTGGTCGAGCGCTGCGACGTCGTCATCACCGCCAGCGGTGATTGAGGGTCGTGCACGACGTGGTGTAGCCACGTCACGCCCGCCCTC
>JAYVME010000208.1:0-4814 GCA_043759115.1 Betaproteobacteria bacterium
CGGGGTGCGCGTGACCGTGAGCAAGGGCAACGTGTTGCGCCTCCCCGAACTGTTCAAAAGACTCAGCAGCCTGGGCCGGTTCAACGTATGGCTGCAGCCATTCTTTGACATGGGCTACGGTGCCGGCGTGCTGGACCGGGCCGAGGCGCAAAGCCTGAACGACAACGCGGCACTATGGGCGCTGGATTACCCCAACCTCAAGATCACGCGCGAGCCGTTCGACCCGAGCACCGAGGTGTGCACGTCGCCCTGGACTTCACCTGCGATTACGGTGGATGGCCAGCTCAAGCCCTGTTGCATGATCCTGCACCAGGAAAAAATCAACTTCGGCAACGTGTTCAAGGTACCATTCAAGGATCTCTGGGGGAACGAGGAAATCAAGCAGTTCCGCGAAAGCTTTGTCAAGAAATCCCCCGACTGCTGCGCGCGTTGTCCTTATTACGCGTTCCGGCACTGACAGCAGTCCCGCAACATGAGCACCAAACCGGCCGTTCTTGATCTGGGTTGCGGAAATCGCAAACGCCCGGACACCGTGGGTATTGACAGCAATCCGCGGACCGCGGCCGATGTCGTGCATGACCTCGATTGTTTTCCATATCCGTTCGCGGACGCCACCTTCGACGAGATCTACGCCGACAATGTCATCGAGCATCTCGCCGAGCCGGTGAAGGTCATGGAAGAACTGCATCGCATCAGCAAACCCGGCGCGCGAATCAAGGTCATCGTTCCCTATTTCCGTTCGGTGTGGGCGTTCATCGATCCGACCCATCGCCATTTCTTCTCGGTAGATTCGTTCAGCTACTACGATCCCGCGCACGAAAACAGCCGGCTCTACAATTACTCGACCGCGCGGTTCCAGATCGAACGCGTGGTGTTCAACGAAGCGATCCGCCGCGGCCCCGTTACGGCGCTGGTGAAGGGCCTCGCCAACCGCTGGCCCGGTCACTACGAATTGTATTTGAGCCACCTCTATCCATTGGACGATCTTTCGTTCTACCTGCGTACGCTCAAGCCGTAACGAATGCGGTGAGTGAATCTCGTTGACCAAAAATACAGACCCGATTGAATGGTGGCAAGTTTTTGTCGACCCGGCCTATATCGCGAGGTCGCGCCTGCGGCTTGCGGTCGGGGAACTGGCGGATCGTCTCGCGCTTGCCGGCCGGGGCACGTGGCTTGACCTCGGCTGCGGCTCACGGCCCTACGAATCCCTGTTTAACGTCGAGCACTACGTCGGGCTCGATGTGCCGGTCAGCGGGCACCCTTCCGTCTCGAAACATCATGACCTGCTGTTCGATGGCAGCAACCTGCCGGTTCGCTCGGGGACGATAGACGGCGTGTTGTGCACGCAGGTCCTTGAGCACACGGCAAATCCGGAAGGGTTGCTGCGGGAAATCTGGCGCGTGCTCAAGCCCGGTGGCAGCTTGGTCATGACCGCGCCATTTGTGTGGGAAGAGCATGAAAAACCCTACGACTTTTTCCGCTTTACGGAACACGGGCTGCGCCATCTGCTCGACCGCGGAGGATTCGACGTCAAGGCGATGAAAAAGACCACCGGCAGCATCGAAGGGCTGGCCCAGACCTGCGCGATCTACGTGTTCAATAATCTGCGGCTGCCGATTCGCGGGTTCGGCCGGGTGATGACGATGTTCGTGTGCGCGCCAATCCAGATTTTTGGGCTGCTCGCGCAGAAGCTTCTGCCGGACGAGCGTAATCTTTACCTCGACCACGCGGTGCTTGCCCACAAGGACGAACGCAGGAATCCGCGGACGCAACAATGAACCCACGCGACCTGGACGGCGCAAGAGCATTGGTTACCGGTGGAACCGGTTTCATCGGACGGCACATGGTTGCCGCTCTTGCAGCGAACGGCGCGAAAGTCGCGATACTGAGCCGTAAAAGCGCGCCGGGATCGGACGGTACCGCCGTTTACGCCGGCGACCTGCGCAATGTTGCGTTTGTGGAGAAAGCGGTACGCGAATTCGCCCCCGACATTATTTTTCATCTCGCCACTTTCAAGCAGCGCTCCGCACGCATCGAAGATTTCGTGACCGCGACGGAAGTCAACGTTCTGGGCTCCCTTCATCTGCTCGCGGCGGCCGCCGACTGCAAGACCCTGCGTGCTATTGTCGTCATGGGCACGGCCGAGGAGTACGGACGCAATCCGGCGCCGTTCCATGAATCCATGCGCGAACTGCCGGTCAGCGCCTATTCCTATTCGAAGCAATCCCTGACCCACTTATGCGAGGTTCTGCATTACCTGCACGGGCTGCCGGCCGTGGTGCTGCGCCCGACCATTGCGTACGGTCCGGGACAAAGCGCGGACATGTTCCTGCCCGCGCTGATCGAATCCCTGCTGAAGGATGCGCCGTTTCCGATGACCGCCGGCGAGCAGACGCGCGATTTCGTGTATGCATCGGACGTGGTTGATGCCGCTCTGCTCGCGGCAACACGCCCGGGCGTTGCCGGCCGGGTCCTGAATGTCGGCAGCGGAGAAGTAGTGACGATCGCGGATCTCGCGCGCCAGGTTGCCGCGATGATGGGCAAATCCGGTCTTCTGCAAATCGGCCAACTGGCCTACCGGCAGGGCGAGGTGATGTCATACAGCGTGGATACGACCGACGCGCGCGCGCTGCTGGGCTGGACGCCGCGAATCGCACTGGAACAGGGGCTGGCGCAAACCATCGACTATTATCGCCAGCGCAATTGACCCTTGATGCGGCCGCGCATTCATTTTCACTCCGATTGCGAGTTTTTCGCCGGCTGCGAGAACATGCTGGCCAACTTTTTTCGTGACAGCCGGCTGATGAATGAATTCGAGGTCAGCTTTTCTTATCGACAATCCGCTGCGTACGATGCGGGTTTTCAAAGTCGCGTTGCGCGCAAATTCGACGTGCGTCCGCTGCGGCTCAAGGAAGTAGCCGAATTCAATGCCCGCACGCAAGAACTGCCCGCCGTGATGGGCGGCCTGCTGCGCCTCGCCGGGCGCCTGTTGCTGTTGCGCTACTGGTACCTGCTGTGGAATACCGCGCTGCTCTACCGCACGATCGGCCGGGCCGATCTGCTGCATGTCAACAACGGCAACTACCCGGGGGCTTACTCGTGCATGGCCGCGGTGTTTGCCGCAAGGCTGCGCGGAACACGCCGCATCGTTTACGTCGTGAATAATATCGCGGTCCCCTATCACGGCATCCGGCGCTGGCTCGACTACCCGTTCGACCGCGTGGTCGCGGCGGCGGTGTCGAAATTCATCACGGCGTCCCGTCATGCCGGCGCCGCGCTGCAAAAAGTGCTGCGGCTGCCCGCCGCGAAACTGGTCAACATTCATAATGGCATCGCGCTGCGCGCGGTCACCGAAAGCCGCGCCGAAACGCTGCGCCGGCTGAACATCCCGGACACGCGCGTATTGATCGGGGTCGTGGCGATTCTTGAGCAACGCAAGGGGCACCGGGTGCTGCTTGACGCCATGACGCGCCTGAAAAAGCAGCGCGGTGAACGTGTGCTACCGCTTATAATTGTCGAGGGAACGGGCAGCCAGTTAGGGGCAATCAAGGATTACGTGGCGGCACATGGCCTGGGCGACGACGTCAGGTTGATTGGGAGCGAGGGCAATATCTTCAATCTGCTGAATGCCATTGATGCGCTGGTACTGTCGTCGGTGTCCCACGAGGATTTCCCCAACGTGGTGCTGGAAGCCATGAGCCTCGGCAAACCCGTGATCGGGAGCCGGCTCGCAGGCATTCCGGAGCAGATCGAACATATGGAGAGCGGGATGCTGGTCGAGCCGGGCAATGTCGTGGAACTTGCCGCGGCGATAGACCGGCTGGGCAATGACGCGGCGCTGCGCCGGCGGCTCGGGCACGCTGCGCAACGAAGATTCAACGAGCAGTTCACCGCCGATGCGGCCGTCACGAAGTACCTGTCGCTGTATCGATCGCTGTTGAACGAGGGAACGGAGAGAACAAATTGAAAGTCGTGATCCTGTGCGGCGGCTACGGTACCCGCATCCGCGACGTCGCGGACAACATTCCCAAACCGATGATTCCGGTCGGGCGCTTCCCCATCCTGTGGCACATCATGAAGTACTACGCGTCGTATGGCCACAAGGACTTCGTGCTGTGCCTCGGTTACAAGAGCCAGGCCATCAAGGATTTTTTTCTGAATTACGAAGCGCACATCAAGGACTTTACGATCGATCTTGGCGGCCAGGCGGCGGTTCAGTTCCATACCGAGCACGCCGAGTCGGATTGGCGCGTGACGCTCGCGGAAACCGGACTGAACGCCCTGACCGGCGCGCGTATCCGGCGCGCGCAAAAGTATCTGGGCGATGACGACAGCTTTATGCTCACCTACGGCGATGGCGTGGGGGATGTCGACCTCGACCGCCTGCTCGCGTTTCATAATTCCCACGGCAAAGCATTGACGGTCACCGGCGTGCGTCCGCCGGGGCGGTTCGGCGAGTTGCTGAGCGACGCCAACGGCAGAGTGATCGAATTCAACGAAAAGCCGCAGGCCACCGGCGGCCGGATTTCGGGCGGGTTCTTCGTGTGCCGGAAGAATCTGTTCGACTACCTGGACGACCGTGAAGACCTGATGTTCGAAAAGGAACCGATGGCGCGGCTGGTCAAGGACGGCCAACTCATGGTGTTCGAGCATGACGGCTTCTGGCAGCCGATGGACACCCACCGCGAGTACCAGCTGCTGAACGATCTGTTCGACAGCGGCAAGGCGCCGTGGGTGAAATGGTGAAGCCCGAATCTCTTGCCGCGCTGCGCGGCAGGCGGGTGCTGGTTACGGGGCATACCGGCTTCAAGGGT
>JAYVME010000209.1:0-10829 GCA_043759115.1 Betaproteobacteria bacterium
GAGCGCGGCAAGACCGAGAAAACGCTCGGCCCGCTCGAGCGCGGAGCGAATCTCCGGCCGCGCATCGCGGATGCCCTCAATACTTTGCCCGCCGCCGATACGCGCCTGCGCCCATCCACGGTAGGCGTCGACCACCACCGCCTCACCCGCCACATACAAGCGGTAGCGCACGCGACTGCCGGCCTGAAGCAAACCGCTGGCGGCGATATCGGCTTCGTTCATGAGCAACCGCGGCGCGCTGTTGATAAAGCCGATCGCACTGTCGGGCTCCTGCGTCACCAGCGCGGCAATCCGCAAACGTAACCGGCCGATGCCGAGCGTGTCGCCGGTCTTCAGATTCAGTCGTGTCGCCAGACGGTCATCGATCCACGCCGTGCCTGCCGCGGGGACTTCGTGCGCGATGCGTTCCGTGCCGAACAATTCATCTGCGAGCCGCACCTCGCCGCGCAGCGGATAGCCGGCGGCGACGACCTTGACGTCCGTGAGCAGGCTATCGCCGCCGTGGGTTGCCATGCTCGGAAAGCGTATCGAGCGCGTCACCGCCAGTCCGCGCGTGCGCGCCTCGGCGGCAAACTCCGCGCCGAACGGCCGGTCGGACACAATCGAAAGATCGGCGCCGAGCAGCTGGTTCGATTGCCGCATCAGCGCCAACTGCACGCGGTCGGTAAAAAAGCTGACGGTGGTCAGGCTGCCGACCGCAATCACGATGGCCACGAACAGCAGCGTGACTTCCCCGGCGCGCCAGTCGCGCCGCAAGAGGCGCAGCGCCAGCGCAATGTGCTGGTTCAAAGCCACAGCCTACGCGCCATTCAGCAACCGGCCCGCCGCCAGCCGCAACAAGCGCCCGCAGCGCCGCGATATCGCCTCGTCGTGCGTGACGAGGATTAAAGTCGCCTGCCGTTCGCGATTGAGCTCAAACATGAGGTCGATGATTTGCGCACCGGTCGCGGAATCGAGATTGCCGGTCGGTTCGTCGGCGAACAACAACCGCGGTTCGCGCATGAAAGCGCGCGCGATGGCCACACGCTGCTGCTCCCCGCCGGACAACTGCTTGGGATAGTGGTGCGTGCGCGCACCCAGACCGACCCGCTCGAGCATGGCCCGCGCCCGGTCCGCGGCGCCGGCGATACCCGCGAGTTCCAGCGGCAACATCGCGTTCTCGAGCGCGGTCAATGCCGGCAGCAACTGGAATGACTGAAAGACGAAGCCGACCCACTTTGAGCGCAGCGCCGCGCGGCCGTCTTCATCGAGCGCAAAGAGATCGGTGCCCGCGACGTTGACGCTGCCCGCGCTCGGCGTATCAAGCCCGGCAAGCAAGCCCAGCAACGTGGACTTACCCGACCCTGATGCGCCGAGAATCGCCACCGCCTCGCCGCTGGCGACATCAAAGCTCACGTCATCAAGTATCTTGAGACGCGCGTTGCCGGTATCGACTTGCTTGGACAGTCCCGTTGCCCGCACAATGGGCGTGCCTGAAAATTCAACCATGCTGCGTATCATCCTTTTTGTTCTGCTGTGGAGCGCTGCCGGCATCACGCATGCCGCGGCGACCATCCTCGTATTCGGCGACAGTATTGCCGCCGGCTACGGACTGCCGCAGGGCGCGGGCTGGGCCGAGCTCTTGCGCGAACGCCTCGCGCGTGAAAAGTATGATTATAAGGTGGTCAACGCCAGCCTGACCGGGGAAACGACCGTGGGCGGCAAAAATCGCCTCGCCGCGGCGCTGGTTCGGCACAAACCGCAAATCGTGATCCTTGAACTCGGCGGCAACGATGGATTGCGCGGCACGGCGATCGGCACACTGCACGGAAACCTGGCCGCGATGATTGCTGACTGCCGCAAGCACAACAGCCGCGTCTTACTGATCGGGATGCGCGTGCCGCCCAATTACGGCAGCGATTACGAAGAAAAGTTCCGCGCGGTCTACGCCGCCGTCGCCAGATCCCATCGCGTGCCACTGGTGCCGTTTCTGTTCGAAGGCTTTGCCACGGATCGCGGCAAGTTTCAACCTGACGGCATACATCCCACCGCCGCGGCGCAGGCACAAATGCTCAATACGGTCTGGCAGCAACTGCGGCCGATGCTGAAATAATCATCCACAGCGGAACTGGACTTTCGATACTTTGCCGGGATGTCTGAGCTCGGTTATCGCATTTCGCAAGACGCGTAGTGCCGACCAAATGAACAAAAGCGCCAGTGCAAGCCCGATCAGTAGATCAGGCCACCCCGAACCGGTAAGCCAAACCCCGCCCGCCGCAACGAAAACTGCGATATTGGAAGCTATATCGTTTCTTGAACATTCCCATACCGAAGACATATTGATGTCTTCCTGGCGGTGCTTCCAGAGAAGTGCGAGGCACCAACCGTTGCCCACCAATGCCATCAAGCTGATGATGCCCATCGTTTCGAAGATTGGGACCGCTGGAACGACCATCCGGTACGCGACCTGCCCCAGCACGAAGAGGCCGGCAGCAAGGATCAACCCGCCCTTGAATAAGGCGACCTTTGCCTTCTGACGCGCCCCGCGCGAGACTGCGTAGAGGCTTACGCCGTAGGTCAAGGCGTCCCCAAGATTGTCCAGGGAATCGGACAGCAATGCAGTGGACGAGGCAAAGAGGCCCGCCGCCAGTTCGACCACGAACATCACTGCATTGATCGCAAGAACGACCTTCAGAGTAGAACTCTGGCGTTTCTGCAACGCTTCAATCGCACATGCCTTGTCTTCGCAACAATCCGCCATATTGAGGTTTCAGTTGGTGAAGGATTTACGTAACACCGCCCCACTTCTTGAATGGCGAGCGGTCATTGAGTCGATGATTGATGGCTGAGCCCGGCCGGAATATACGTAACTCATCGCTCGCGGCCCCTCCGCGTACTCCATTTTGATTTCCACCAATCGGAAGCCTGAAGCCTGGATCAGTTCGTCCATTTTCCGGTTCAGGTTGCATCCACCGGTAATCCTGCTCCACAGCGGGTTGAGCCACTGCTGCCAGCCTTGGACTCGTGCTTCGGGTGCAAGACCGTGTTCCGCAAAAAGCAGCGTTCCACCGGGCTTGAGCACCCGTCTCATTTCTTTCAAGGCTTTTACCGGATCGGGAATGGTGCACAGGGTCCATGTCGTTACAACGGTATCGACGGAACCATCGTCCAACGAAATTTCTTCGCTCGGGCATGCAAGAAAATCGACAGGAAAAACGATGGCATTAGCTTTTTTTCTGGCCATCTCCAGCAACTCCCCCGACGGATCGAGTCCGTAGAGTCGCTCAACACTTGCGCCATAAAAAGGTAGGTTAAGTCCCGACCCGATGCCGATTTCAAGGACCGTGCCGCACGCTTGTGGCACGACCTGCGATCGGTAACGCATCGCCTCCTTGTTCCGCATCGAGAAGTCCACTAGCCGCGGAATTATCCATTTTTGGTAGAAGCTCATATCGTATGCAATGGCTTATGTACTAACCGGGCTGCGCCGTTCACGACTGTCGAGATTGCCGCAGGCCGTCGCGGGTAAGCTCCGTGGTAATGGATGCCGTCGTGCTGGTATTCTCAGCGGCAAGTTTGCGCGAGATTGCAGATCCGGAACATCACCAGAGTCTCAGCCCATATCAATCGGAAGGCCGCGCAGACGCCACTCCGGGTATCCGTCCTCCATACGGCGCGCCTTAATCCCCTTCTTGCGCAGCACTTGGACCGCCTCATAAGCCAACACGCAATACGGACCACGGCAGTAGGCGACCACCTCCTGGTCAGCCGGTATGTGATGCAGCCATTTTTTCAGTTCCGTCACCGGCACGTTGATCGCGCCGCGGATGTGTCCTTGGGCGTACTCCTCGGGCGGACGCACATCCAGAACCGTCACCAGTCCCTGTTTGACTCGTTGCCACAGTTCCTTCGCCGGCACCGGCTCCAGGTTGTCCTTGCTATCGAGAAAAAGCTTAACCAGCCGGTTCACGTCGGCCAGGTTTTCCTCTCCCACGGTGCGCAACGTAGCCAGCAACCGGACGATGCCGTCTCCCGCGATCCGATAGTAGACGTAAAGACCTTCCTTGCGCGCGGTCACCAGCCCCACCTGGCGTAGTTGCTGAAGGTGTTGCGAGGTGTTGGCCACGGAGAGCCCCGTCATGTTCGCGAGCGGCTCGACGCTGCGCTCGCCCTGCGCCAGAAACTCCAGCATTTCCAGGCGTTTTCCGCTCGATAGCGCCTTGCCGATACGGGCGAACTGCTCGAACAAGTCGCTTTTGAAATTTTGCTCTGACATCGTAGTGCGCCTTTTTATCGCTTGACTATTCAAGTAATCAATTGAATAATACTACCACAGTATTTCCATTTAGTTTAACCCGCCAGGGAAATCTCCGGTTTCTTATGGATACATGGTTGTTCACCCACGCCTCAGGCGTCCGGCTCGGCGCGTTCTTCGGGATCTTCGCGCTGATGGCGACTTGGGAGATCGCGGCGCCGCGGCGCACGTTGCGGGAATCCAAGATGATCCGGTGGACCAGCAATTTGGCAATCACCGTGCTCAACAGCGCCCTGCTGCGGGTACTGTTTCCGGCGGCCGCGGTGGGCGCGGCAGCGTTCGTCGGCGAGCGCGGCGCCGGGCTGTTCAACATCTTCGCGGTGCCCTATCCGCTGGCGATGGTGCTTTCGCTGCTGGCGCTTGACCTGGCGATCTATCTGCAGCACCTGATGTTCCACGCAGTGCCAGTTCTTTGGCGCGTGCATCGCATGCACCATGCCGACCTGGACTTCGACTTGACTACCGGCGCGCGCTTTCACCCGATCGAAATGATCCTGTCCATGCTGATCAAATTCGCCGTGATTCTCCTGTTGGGTCCGCCGGTGCTGGCGGTATTGGTATTCGAAGTACTGCTCAACGCCACGGCGATGTTCAACCATTCGAACGTTCGTATCCCGCAACCGTGGGATCGCGCGCTGCGCTGGCTGGTTGTGACGCCCGACATGCACCGCGTTCATCATTCCATCGATGCCCCCGAGTGCAACAGCAACTTCGGCTTCAATCTTCCGTGGTGGGACCGGCTGTTCGGCACCTATCGCGCGCAGCCAGCAGCCGGGCATGAGCGGATGGTCATCGGCATCAGGCAATTCCGCTCGCAACGTGATCTGTGGCTTGACCAGATGTTGCTCGAGCCGTTCCGCGGCCAGATCGGCGGTTACTCGATTAACCGCCAGCCGGAGGCGCGATGATGCAGGGTGTTCTATTACGGCGGACGGCCTTGGCAGTTTTACTCGCTGCAGTGATGCTATGGGTGGTGACGCACCGAAGCGAGCTTGACGTCGCAGCGCTGGAAGCACAAATCGGCAATCTCGGCCCATTGGCGCCGCTCGGTTTTATGGTCATCTATGCTCTCGCGACGGTTCTATTCGTGCCAGGAGTGGTCTTCAGCCTGATCGGCGGCGCGCTGTTCGGGCCATTTTGGGGCACCCTCTACAACCTGCTGGGTGCATCACTCGGCGCAACTCTCGCGTTTCTGGCCGCCCGCTATATCGCCTCGGACTGGGTCGCGCGGAAATCCGCGGGACGGCTCAGACAACTCATCGCCGGCGTCGAGGCTGAGGGCTGGCGTTTTGTCGCGCTTACCCGGCTCGTGCCGCTGTTCCCGTTCAACCTGCTTAACTATGCGCTGGGCCTCACTCGCATTCGCTTCGGGCACTACGTCCTCGCCACCTTGATCTGCATGGCACCCGGTGCCGCAGCCTACACCTGGCTCGGATACGCGGGGCGCGAAGCGGCCGCCGGCAGTAGCTCGGCGTTGAACTACGGACTTTCCGGCTTGGCACTCCTTGCCCTGGTCGCGCTCCTTCCCGGTCTTCTGCGCCACTTGCGGGCCGCGCCAGTAAAGTTGATCGGGGCCGCGGAATGCAAACAACAGATCGAACGCGGCCAGGACATGCTCGTGGTGGACGTGCGCACTGTGCAGGAATTCGCGGGGCCACTCGGCCACATTGCAGGAGCGCGCAACCTCCCCTTGGCCGAGATGCGGGACAAGCTCGAAGATCTCGCGCCCGCAAGATTGTGGCCGGTCGTCGTCGTTTGCAGAACCGAGAAACGCTCGCTGCACGCGGCCGAAGTCCTCGGCAAGGCTGGCTTCGGTGATGTCCTGATATTGCGCGGCGGCATGGAGCAATGGAACCGCGAAGGCCATGCCGTTGAACGGTCTTGTGACAGGCCGACCCCCTGAGGGAGATTTCATGATGAAAACATTGTTCATTCTGAATGACGCGCCGTACGGCAGCGAGCGCAGCTATAACGCGCTGCGTCTCGCTCGGTCGCTGTTGAAAGCGGGCGGCGCCGAGGTCAAGGCGTTCTTGATCGGCGATGCCGCCGCCTGCGCCAAGGCCGGGCAAAAAGTTCCGCAGGGCTTTTACAATATCGGCGATATGCTGGACATGCTACTGCGCGCCGGCGCCGAGGTCGGCGTATGCGGGACCTGCATCGATGCGCGCGGCATTGCCGAAACCGATCTGGTGCAAAACGCCCGTCGCAGCACAATGGACGAACTGACCGCGTGGACACAATGGGCCGACAAGGTCCTGGTGTGCTGAGGCGCGCATGAGTGCTGCGGGCAAATCCATACTGATTTTGGGCGGGGGTTTCGGCGGTATCGTCGCGGCATGCCGGTTGCGAAAAACCCTGTCCCGTGAGCATCGCGTGATTCTGGTCGAGCGTGAGGCCAACCACGTCTTTGCGCCGTCGTTGCTGTGGCTGATGATTGGCGAGCGCAAGGCAGATGCGATCTCTCGTCCCATTGCCGCCCTGGCCAAACGCGGAATCGAAGTAGTGCGCGGCAATATCGAAAAAATCGATCCGGCAAAACGTACCGTTTCCGTAAGCGGCCGCGAGCTCGCCGGCGATTACATGATTGTTGCGCTCGGCGCAGAACTTGCGCCGGAACTGGTGCCGGGGCTTGCCGCGGCCGGCCACAATTTTTACACGCTGGCCGGCGCCGAATCGCTGCGCGATGCTCGCCTCAAGATTAACCAAGGCCGCATTGTCGTGCTGGTGAGTGCGATGCCGTTCAAATGCCCGGGCGCGCCCAACGAAGCGGCGATGCTGCTGGAATACGACTGCCGCCGCCGCGGTATTCGCAAGGATGTCAGCGTCGATCTCTATACCGCCGAGCCAGGACCGATGCCGGTGGCCGGGCAGGCGGTTTCAGCCGCGTTGCGCCAGATGATCGAAAACAAGGGCATCGGTTACCACCCGAACCACACCGTGACGGCGGTGGATTCAACGGCGCGCCGGATTACTTTCGCTAACGGCGCCAAAGCCGAATTCGACCTGCTCGCCTACATTCCGCCACATCGCGCGCCGCAGGTCATGCGCGATGCCGGCATGTGCGGCGAAACCGGCTGGGTGCCGGTTGACCGCGAGACCATGACAACCAAGTTCCCGGGCGTGTTCGCGATCGGCGATGTCACCGGGATCATGCTCACTTCGATCGGCAAGCCGCTGCCCAAGGCCGGTGTTTTCGCTCACTACGAAGCCGAGGTGGTGGCCCACAACATCGTGTGCGCCATCACTGGCGAAGGAACACAGCAGCGGTTCTCGGGCGACGGTGAATGCTTCCTTGAAAGCGGCGACGGCCGCGCCGGATTCGGCGGCGGAAATTTCTACGCCGATCCGGCGCCGCAAATTACATTGAAACCGCCCAGCATCATGCTGCACTTCGGCAAGGTCCTATACGAAAAATACTGGCTGTTCAGATGGTTCTAACCAAACTGGTGAAGAAACGGGTGCCGGCATTGAACCCCATTTCGCAACGCCGGCGGTCTGACACGGACGTGGTGCGGGTTTCCGTGTGATTGACCGAGGCGGGAACCGAAAATTCAAAATTCGATCCGATCTGCCACCCAGGACGGGATTCGCCGTGGATGCCGCCACAACTGACTGGGCGGACACAATAGGCCGATAAGGTGCTCGTGTTCTAAGAGACGAGGTTATACAGCCATCCATGAAAGCACGCGACAGCGGTATGCCCGAGGAACAGATGTGGGCGACTTTTTTCGACGCACCCCGTATGCTTGCTGCACTCGGCTTCGCCGACACAAAGGGTAATATCGCGGACTTTGGCTGCGGGTATGGCACCTTCACAGTCGCCGCCGCCGGGCTCACTACCGCTACCGTCTTTGCCTTTGATATCGAGCGCGAAATGATCGAGGCGACTACGCACAAAGCACAGTCGCTGGGCCTGCACAACGTGCGCGCGGTGCAGCGCGACATTTTGGAGCTGAGCTCTGGTCTAGCTGACGCTTCTCTCGCCTACGTCATGCTCTTCAACATCCTGCACGCAGAGTAGCCCTTGGTTTTGCTGCGGGAAGCTTTTCGTACACTGGCACCCAGTGGTAAGGTTGCCGTAGTGCATTGGATTTACGACAGCTCCACGCCACGTGGCCCCGACTTGAGTATCAGGCCGCGTCCGGAACACTGTCGTAATTGGTTGAAAGAATCCGGATTTGAATTGGCTATGCCGCTGGTTTCGTTGCCGCCGTACCACTACGGCGTCGTCGGACGCAAGCCCATCGAGACGCCGGAAAATCAGATGCGTAGCGTGTGAGTCGGCGTAGGGCCGTATCCGTGGATGCCGCCACGTATGACGCTTGGTATAACACCCCGCGCGGCAGCTGGATTGGCGAGGTCGAATACCGCTTATTACACCGGATGCTCGCGCCGGCGCCTGACGCAACGTTGCTCGACGTTGGTTGCGGCACCGGTTATTTCACACGCCGATTCGCGCAGGACGCCGGCCTGCGCGTAACCGGCCTCGATCCCGAACGCGAATGGCTCGATTACGCCCGGGCGCAAGGCCGCCCGAATGAAGTTTACGTTGCAGGCGATGCGCGTGAACTGCCATTTCCCGACGCGAGTTTCGACTTTGTCTTGTCGGTCACCGCGCTCTGCTTCATTCAAGACCAGCGACACGCGCTGCAAGAGATCGCGCGCGTAGCACGCAAGCGGTTTGTCTTGGGATTGCTCAACCGCCACAGCATGCTTTATCGGCAGAAGGGGCGCGACGGCGGCGTCGGTGCGTACAGCGGCGCGCACTGGCACACCATCAGCGAGGTTTACGACTTGATGCAGAGCGTCGCCGTGCGCGATATCCAGGTTCGCACCGCGGTATTCGTTCCCGCGGCAGACGCGGGGGCGACGCTCATCGAGCGGCTTGCGCCGAACATTCTGCCATGGGGCGCTTTCATCGCGGTTGCGGGCAGCCCGTGCACAGGCCGCTAAATGCGCACCCGCTTTAGCACACGGTAACGCCAGCAAATCCCGCCTTCAGCGCGCCTATTTCACACGCATACTTGAAGCCCTGCTGCTTGAAGATCTCAAGCACGCGCGGGGCGCTTGCCCGGTCGCACGCTACCAGCAGGCCGCCGCTCGTCTGCGGGTCGGTCAGCAGGTTCTTCTGCCACGCGGGCATCGCTGGCGGGAGCTTCACATGCTCTCCGACACTCTCCCAGTTGCGATCCGACGCACCAGTCGCATAGCCGTTCTTGGCCAGGTGCAGCGCAGCCGACAGGATTGGCAGCGATTCAAAATTAACGTTCGCGTGCAATTTCGAGCCGCGGCAGATTTCGAGCAGGTGCCCGAGCATTCCGAAACCAGTGACGTCGGTCATCGCGTGCACGCCTTCGAGCTCGGAAAGTGCGATGCCCGGAGTATTGAGCTGAGTCGCGGTTTCGAGCATCTGTTGATAGGCTTTGTCGCGCAGTTCGCCTTTCTTGAGCGCCGCTCCCATGATGCCGATGCCGAGCCCCTTGCCAAGGATCAACACGTCATCGGCGCGCGCCCTATCGTTGCGCTTCACGCGGTCGGGATGGATCAGGCCAAGCGCGACCAGGCCGTAGAACGGCTCGGGGGAATCGATTGAATGGCCGCCGGCGATCGGAATGCCGGCAGCATCGCAAACCGCATGGCCGCCGGCAACGATCTGCCGCATCGCTTCGCGCGGAAAATTCTTCATCGGTACGCCAAGCAACGCGAGCGCGAAAATTGGCTTGCCACCCATCGCATAGACATCGGAGATCGCATTGGTGGCGGCAATGCGGCCGAAATCATAAGGATCGTCGACGATCGGCAGGAAAAAATCCGTCGTTGCGACGATCGCCTGTTGATCGTTAATGCGATAGACGGCGGCATCATCACTGGTCTCGGTCCCGACCAGCAGGTCGGGATAGAGTGATGCAAGTGGCGACTGCTTGAGAATTTCCCCCAGCAACGCTGGCGGTAGTTTGCAGCCTCATCCGCCGCCGTGTGAGAATGCGGTCAGTTTGAATTTCTGCATATCGAGCGGCTTGTTCATCGGGGTTCTCTTTGCGCAATAGTGATTTGATTACCGTAGCACAACTCGCCGACTTTGACGAGATAATTGACGTGCGCTCCGAGGCTGAATTTGCCGCGGATCATATACCCGGCGCAATCAACAGCCCGGTGTTGAACGACGACGAACGGGTGCGCGTGGGCACTCTCTACAAGCAAGTGTCGGCGTTCGATGCCAAAAAACTCGGCGCCGCCCTCGTCAGCCGCAATATTGCGCACCACCTCGACGCCACGTTTGCGCCGCGCCCGCGCTCCTGGCGTCCGCTCGTCTATTGCTGGCGCGGCGGCGGGCGCAGCGGCGCGCTGACGCACGTGCTGCAAGCCATCGGCTGGCGCGCGGGACGCCTCGACGGCGGCTACAAAGCCTACCGGCATGCGGTGATCGCCGATCTCGAAAAACTGCCGCGAAAATTTTCCTGGCGTGTTGTATGCGGGCTCACCGGCTCCGGCAAAAGCCGCCTGTTGCGCGCGCTCGCGGCAGCCGGGGCGCAGG